>NZ_NCVF01000022.1:0-158293 GCF_002096755.1 Streptococcus mitis | reverse complement strand
AGTGTTCCATCCGCAACATACCATAGTCCGTACGGGATTCGAACCCGTGTTACCGCCGTGAAAAGGCGGTGTCTTAACCCCTTGACCAACGGACCTGAGCTGTTTTCAACTCTTACTATTATACAGACTTTTCAAACTTTGTCAACTACTTTTTAAACTTTTTTAATTAATTTTACAACTGCTTCAGTTCGAGCGGTGTGTGGGAACATATCGACCGACTGGATATAATGGAGGTCATAGACTTCTACTAAGCGTACCAAATCACGAGCCAAGGTCGAAACATTGCAAGAAATATAGACCATTTTTTCTGGTACATAGGTAAGAATTGTATCTAATAACTTATCATCCAGACCTGTACGCGGTGGATCCACAATCAGTGCATCTGCTCTGTAGCCTTCCTTATACCATCGAGGAATAATCTCTTCTGCTGTCCCTGCTTCGTAGTATGTATTATCAAATCCCATTCTTTTGGCATTTCGCTTAGCATCTTCAATGGCTTCTGGAATAATATCCATACCTCTTAGTGTTTTAACTTTCTTTGCGAAGGCAAATCCAATCGTTCCAACTCCACAATAAGCGTCAATCAAATGGTCTTCTTTATTTACATCCAAGGCTTTTACCGCCTCGTTATAAAGAACTTCTGTTTGTTCAGGATTTAGTTGATAGAAAGCTCGAGGAGATAGTAAAAATTCATAATCGAGAACACCTTCTTGAACACTCTCTTGTCCCCATATAATCTCTGTCTTTTCACCATAAATCTCACTTGTTTTAGCTGTATTTGTATTCACAGCTACTGTCACAACCTCTGGAAAATCTTTAATTAAATCTTTTACCAGCAGGGTTAAATTAAGCTGACGATTTGTAACAATAATAATCTGAACCTGTTCGGTCTTTCTTGCTCGTCGGACCATTATAGTTCTAACACCTAGAACTTTTCTCTCATCTGTGATTGGAATCTGGTGATAAGTAAGTAATTCTGCTAGACGATTAGCAATCACTTGGGTTTCCTTGTCTTGTACCAGGCAGTCTTTCAACTCTACTAAATAGTGAGAGTTTTGTGCATATAAGCCCGCCTTGACCTGATTTTTAAATTTTCGAGTCTGAAATTGTAACTTAGCACGGTAGTACTTTGGTTCCTGCATTCCAATAGTTGGACGGATTTCATAGTTTTCATATCCTGCAGGGGCAAATTTTTTCAGCGCTTGATGAAGTAAGTCCGTCTTGAACTCTAGCTGCTTATCATAATGCAGATGCATGATTTGGCAGCCTCCGCACTCATTGTAAATAGTACAAGCTGGCACAACTCGAAATTTAGACTTCTTGTTGACCTTTAGTAATTTTGCTTCAACAAAGTTACGTTTAATAGAAGTAATCTGACAATAGATATCTTCTCCTTTGAGAGCACCGGGTACAAAGACTAACGTTTTTTGATAAAAGCCGATTCCCTCACCATTAATTCCCATGCGCTTGATTTTTAATGGTATTTTTTGTTTCACTTTCAGATTCATACCCCTATCTTATCACATTTTGAGTTATAATAGAACTATGAAAATCACAAAACTTGAAAAGAAAAAAAGACTCTATCTGATGGAGCTTGATAATGGCGACAAATGCTACATTACTGAAGATACTATTGTTCGCTTCATGTTATCAAGAGATAAGGTGATAAGTGAAGAAGAATTGAAAGAGATTCAGGACTTTGCTCAATTTTCTTACGGTAAGAATCTAGCTCTCTACCACCTATCCTTTAAAGCGCGCACTGAAAAAGAAGTCAGAGAATATCTGAAAAAATACGATATTAATGAAAACGTAGTTTCTCAAGTCATTGCTAATCTTAAAGAAGATAATTGGATTAATGATGGTCAGTACGCTTATGCTATCATCAACGCCAATCAGCTTTCAGGAGACAAGGGACCTTATGTATTGATTCAGAAACTAACACAAAAAGGGGTTCCAAAATCTACTATAGAAGAGAACTTGAAAAAATTTGATTTTTCTGAAGTTGCTCAACGTGTAGCTAATAAACTATTGAAAAAATATGAAGGAAAACTTCCAGCTCGTGCCTTGCAAGATAAGATTATCCAGAATATGACCAACAAGGGTTTTTCCTATTCTGATGCTAAAAGTGCCTTTGACCAGTTGGATAGTCAAGTTGACCAAGAAACGACTCAGGAACTCATCTTCAAGGAACTTGATAAGCAATATGCTAAGTATGCCCGAAAATATGAAGGATACGAACTTAAACAGCGTTTAACTCAAGTTTTAGCACGAAAAGGCTACGATTTTTCGGATATAGCAAGCGCTCTCAGAGAATATCTTTAATATTTTCATGTAAAATTCACAGATTTTAGGTAATTTTATGGTACAATAGTAAACGATAAACTTATAAATTGTAGAAAGTTGGTTAGTTATGAAGCTTCCAAAAGAAGGCGACTTTATTACAATTCAAAGTTATAAGCATGATGGGAGTCTCCACCGAACTTGGCGGGACACCATGGTACTAAAAACAACAGAAAACGCCATTATTGGTGTCAACGATCATACACTGGTTACCGAAAGTGATGGTCGTCGTTGGGTCACTCGAGAACCGGCTATTGTTTACTTTCACAAGAAATATTGGTTTAATATCATTGCCATGATTCGCGATAATGGAATTTCCTACTATTGCAATATGGCTAGCCCCTACTATCTGGATGAAGAAGCACTGAAGTATATTGATTACGATTTGGATGTTAAAATTTTTACAGATGGGGAAAAACGTCTCTTGGACGTTGAGGAGTATGAGCGTCACAAACGCAAAATGAATTATTCTGATGACTTGGACTATATTTTAAAAGAACATGTCAAAATTCTTGTTGATTGGATTAATAATGGACGTGGTCCTTTCTCAGAAGCCTATGTAAACATTTGGTACAAGCGCTATGTAGAACTAAAGAATCGGTAAAGTTGTCAAAGGTCAGGAACAAAATCCTGACCTTATTTTTTGGTAGTGTAAAATAAATTGTGTAAACACAAAAATGAATAAATCGATTATAGCAGAGTTACAACACATTACTAGAAAGTGATTTATGCAGAATTCGTAAAATATATAAAACAAATAGATATACTGTTATTTTTTAATGTCTTTATTCCTTGTAAGTTTACAACAAACTTATATCATTTCATACAAAAAATACGAAAATGATTAGTATAAAAAATACAGGTCAACTTCGTATCAAATAATTTATTTTTTGTATTTCCACATAGCATCAATCATTTAGTACAATATTTTAAAAACAATATCTCAACAGAGAAAATGCTATTTAATCTACCAACTCATTTAATCGTTTTTGAAAATATAAAGCAATACTTTTAGATTCAATAAACTCAAAATATTTTATGACATTGTCCATTTGTTTAATTCCAGATTCTTTAGATTCAGTCAGATATATTTTATATCCTTCTACAAATTTGAATGTAGATTTTTCAAAAACTTTTGTGTCATCTTTTAATAATTTCTTTAATTTCATTTCAAAGTAGTCTGCATATATTAGATGTGAATTTTCAAGGCAACAGAACCAAAAATTTAAACAAGCTGACACAACTAAATTTCTATTCTTACCGATTTTTTCGTAATAATGTGTACGCTCTAGTATTTCTTTTCCGACCATGTAAATATAATCTATTTCAAAAAGATGATATAAATTACCAATCAGCGTTATCTCATAGAACTCCCATCGTTCTTTCTGAAATAAATAGTCATATACTAAATTTAGATCATCTCTACTAACTACATAATTACAATCTATCTGATTTAATAATCCCTGGACCATTATTGTATTTATTTTATGAGTTTTTTCCCCACTCTTCTCAAAAAGTTTTTGTTGCTCATTTTTTATTTCCTCCAATCCTTTAGTATTCAAACTATAAAAATTTGGAGATAAGTTAACCAAAAAATCATCAAGTTCCGATCTTTTATAATGTTCTAAGTAATTACAAAAATTCTCTATCGAAACATTGATATTTGATAATAATTTAAAGAACGTTGAAAGAGAAATTTCATTTTCTCCTCTTTCAAATCTAGAAAGTTGAGATTTTGATATAGAATCAGCTGCAGCATACTCTAAAGAATATCCGTTTAATTTTCTAAAATATCGAAAAGCTTCTCCATAATTTTTCACAATTTCGTTCCCTTAACTTTCTTTTCGAGCGATAAACATACCATATTCTTTAGGAATGATCAACATACCATTATTAAACTCACTTTCCAATCTTTTACGTATTATTTCCTCTTCTAGTGAGCCTATTTCTGAAATTCCTTTAAACGATTGGATGTATTTAACTAGGTCATCTATACTAGTTACCTGTAACTCATCATCATAGAGTAATGTATCGACAGAGTTAAAATACCTACTCAGGTACCTTTTACCATTTTGTAAAGTAAACGTTTTATTTTCTAAATCTTGATTAACCTCATCTTTAAATAAATTTGCCAAATAATTTACAACTCCATTTTCACCAAATGTAGCACAGTAAAAAATGCCTTCGGTTTTTAAGACCCTATTCACCTCAGAGAGAGCTTTAGGAATATCATTCACATGATGTAGAAGCATATTAGCAATAACAATATCAAAAGTTTCATTCTCAAAAGAAATCTTTTGAATATCCATTATCTCATAGTTGACATTGTCTCTATTTCCAATCACTGACTTCGTTGATTTTACCATATCTTTAGAAAAATCTGTAACAATCAACTGCTTCATTTTATCTATAGAATCACTATTACTTTTCCATAGTTCTCCTGTACCACATCCCAATTCTAGAACCTTTACTTCATCAGTGATTTGGTAGTTAGAAAATATCCAATTATTAAATCCCAATTTATTTTTTGAATACTTCTTATGCAATTCTACTCGAATATCAAGATTATCATGACTTTTATATTGTTCAATTACTTTATCAATCATTTTAAATGACCTCCACTCTATAATTTGACATTATATCACAAGAATAAAGATAGTGTTAAATAAGTTGTATAAATGCAAAAAAGGAATATTCCGTTATAGCAGAGTTGTAACACATTTCTATAAAGAAATTTATTCCTACGACTCAGTTTAGCATGCTTAACTTCCTAACTCAAAAACAAAGCACCGATTAATTTATCCGTTCTTCTTTTGAAACAGATTTGAACTGATAATTGCTCGTTTTAATTTAAAAAGCTCTTTTGAGCAAAACTTAATTTTTTTAAGAGTCCAAGGCTTGTTGAAGACTCACAAGCCTTGGACTAGAAATTCAAAGATTGGTCCAGCAATTTCTGTCTATCGCTTTTCTACTAGCAAAAAACCTACCTTGAGGCAAGTTTTCATTTATATATCTAATTTTGTAACTGTAAATTTGATATTGGAATAGTCTTTTTCAACGTCCTTATCCAGTAAGAAAGCCGTGGCGTCCTTCTTAACCTGAACCAAATCAATATTCTGAGCCTGGGCTGCATAGACGCATCCACAATAACATTGACGGTAGATGTCATACTCTTCACACATCTCTACTGAACGTTTGTAGCCTTGATTTTTCTTGAAATCACTGGGAAGATAGTGGGTGGTATAAATTTTTTGCACATCGATTCCGATGCTGTTAATGGTTTGAGAATTCTTATGAGGACTGATGGTCAAGGCTGAGCCAAAATAGTCAAAACCTAAATCCATAGCCACTTGCGCTGTTTTATCCAGGCGGTAGTCAAAGCAAACCTTACAACGGTCGCCACCTTCTGGCTCCTCCTCTAGTCCCCTAACTAGTTTTCGGTATTCATTGGGTTCGTAGGGAGCTTCTAGGTACTGAACCGTATTTCCTGTCCGCTCATTAAAATCACTAACAAATTTCTTGGTGACATAGGCCCGCTTATGGTATTCTGCCTTAGGATGGATATTAGAATTGGCAAAATAGATGGTCACATCTGCATACTTGGTCAAATATTCGAGGGTATAGGTACTGCAAGGGGCACAGCAAACATGCATGAGAATGGTTGGCCGTTGCTCATTTTTCTCCCATACTTGTACCATCTTCTGCATGACACGGTCATAATTAATCTTCTGATTAGGGTTCATCTTGCTCAGAATTTCTTCTACATCGATCATGTTCTTCTCCTTTTTCTAGTCTTATTTTATCATATAAGTTAGGAGAGCTCAAATCTATTTAAAATAGAAAACCATAAAAGGAGGGAATACGCATCCCTCCTTTTGTATTTTTTATAAGTTGCTTTTACATCATGCCGCCCATCATGCTTGGATCCATTGCTGGAGCTGGAGCTGCTGGTTCTGGTTTATTAGCTACGACTGCTTCTGTTGTCAAAATCAAGCTGGCTACAGATGCTGCGTTTTGTAGGGCTGAACGACTCACTTTAACTGGGTCGATAATCCCTTGATCAATCATGTTGACCCACTCGCCAGTTGCTGCATTGAAACCTGTACCAAGCTCAGCATTTTTCAAACGATCGATAACGATTGAACCTTCAAATCCTGCATTGTGGGCAATTTGACGGACTGGTTCTTCCAAAGCACGGAGAACAATATTGCGGCCTGTTGCTTCGTCTCCTGTCAATTCCAAATTAGCCACGGCTGGGATAACATTTACAAGGGCTGTTCCACCACCTGCAACGATACCTTCTTCAACAGCTGCACGAGTAGCATTGAGGGCATCTTCGATGCGGAGTTTCATTTCTTTCAACTCAGTTTCAGTTGCAGCTCCGACCTTGATGACTGCTACACCACCTGACAATTTCGCCAAGCGTTCTTGCAATTTTTCACGGTCAAATTCAGAAGTTGTAGTTTCGATTTGAGACTTGATAACTGCAACACGGTAAGAAATCGCTTCAGGATTTCCAGCACCTTCTACAATAACAGTGCTATCTTTGTCCACAGTTACTCTCGCTGCTTGACCAAGTGCTTCAATTGTAGCATCTTTCAACTCAAGACCTAGGTCTTCTGTGATAACTGTTCCGCCTGTTAAAATGGCGATATCTTCAAGCATGGCTTTGCGACGGTCACCAAAACCAGGTGCCTTAACTGCTACTACGTTGAAGGTTCCACGAATCTTGTTCAAAACAAGAGTTGGAAGAGCCTCACCATCTACATCATCCGCAATAATCAATAGTGGACGATTGCTTTGGAGAATGCTTTCTAGAAGTGGCAAGATTTCTTGGATATTTGAAATCTTCTTATCAGTAATTAAAATATATGGATTTTCAAGGTCAGCCACCATTTTTTCGCTATCTGTCACCATGTACTGTGAAAGGTAACCACGGTCAAACTGCATACCTTCTACAACTTCAAGTTCTGTTTCCATACCACGTGACTCTTCTATAGTGATGACTCCGTCTTTGCCAACTTTTTCCATGGCTTCAGAGATGTATTCACCTACTTTTTCGGAACGAGAAGATACGGCTGCAACCTGAGCGATAGCTTCTTTGTTGGCAACAGGAATGGCGTTGTTTTTCAAGGCTTCAACTGCTGCAGCAACTGCTGTTTCAATCCCACGACGAATTCCGATTGGATTTGCACCTGCTGTGACGTTTTTGATTCCTTCACGGACAATTGCTTGGGTCAATACAGTTGCAGTTGTTGTTCCGTCACCAGCGATATCATTGGTTTTTGAAGCTACTTCTGATACCAATTTGGCACCCATATTTTCAAAATGGTCTTCCAATTCGATTTCTTTGGCAATGGTCACACCGTCATTGGTAATCAAGGGTGAGCCAAATGATTTTTCCAACACAACGTTACGACCTTTTGGTCCCAAGGTTACTTTAACAGTGTCTGCAAGGATATCGACACCACGGACCATAGCTGAACGGGCATCTGATGAAAATTTAATTTCTTTTGACATACTTACTTTCTCCTTCTATTCTTCAATGATAGCCAAGATGTTAGCTTCGCCTACGATGATGTACTTTTCATCGCCATCTTTGACATCAAGACCTGCGTGAGCTTCAACTAAGACACGGTCTCCAGCTTTAACACTTGGAGCAACCAAGTCACCGTTCAAGGTACGAACACCTTGTCCAGTAGCCACTACTGTAGCTGTTTTCGTTTCTTCTTGGGCTGATTTTGCGAGGACAAAGCCTCCAACAGTTTGTTCTTTTTCTTCAATTTTCAAGACCACACGGTCTCCTAATGGTTTCAACATCTGCTTTCCTCCATGATGAGATAGATATTATTAGCACTCTTTATACCTGAGTGCTAATTCATAGTTCTATTGTATCACTT
The DNA here is from genome assembly GCF_002096755.1 of Streptococcus mitis. Classification (GTDB taxonomy): domain Bacteria; phylum Bacillota; class Bacilli; order Lactobacillales; family Streptococcaceae; genus Streptococcus; species Streptococcus mitis_AC. The sequence goes on along the minus strand of NZ_NCVF01000022.1, from coordinate 150,053 downwards.
GGTCAGAAATAGTCAAGAAAAAAGTCTGACTTTCTCAAGATAAAAAGCCTGAGACTAACTCAGACTTTTTAATGCTTAAAATGGCAATTCTTCCTCTTCCAAAACCAAATCCGCCAAATCTTGTCCTGCATTATTTTCACGCATGGCACGTTGAGCACGACTTTCCAAGAGTTGGAATCCAGTAACAAGTACTTCGGTCACGTAGTTCATCTGACCATTTTTCTCAAAACGACGGGTACGTAATTCTCCATCCACAGAGATAAGACTACCTTTAGTTGCATAGCTTGCCAAGCTTTCTGCTAGTCTGCCCCAAAGGACAATATTGACAAAATCAGCTTCACGTTCACCGTTTTGGTCTTTGTAACGACGGTTGACAGCGATAGCTGCTCGTGCTACTGACTTATCATTGCTGGTTTTGTGCAATTCTGGTGTAGACGTTAAACGTCCAATCAAGATAACTTTATTATACATATTTTTTCCTCCTACTTATCTATTCGTAGGAAATCAAAAAAAGTTACAGAAATTTGTAACTTTTCGAAGAAATTTTTTACTTTTTATGAACCATAAATCCTGTCGCCTGTTGATTGGCCATAATGGTCATATCTGTAATCTGCACACGATGAGGTTGACTGGTCACATAGACTACTGTGTCTGCAATATCCTGAGCTTGCAAGGCTTCTATTCCTTGGTAAACGGACGCAGCCCGCTCTTTATCACCGTGAAAACGCACTGTAGAAAAATCTGTTTCGACAATTCCAGGCTGAATGGTTGTCACCTTGATATCTGTTGCGATGGTATCAATTCGCAGACCATCTGAAAAGGTCTTAACCGCTGCCTTGGTAGCTGAATAAACTGCTGCACCTGCATAAGCATAAATTCCTGCGGTTGAGCCCATATTGATGATATGTCCTTGATTGGCTTTTACCATTGCTGGCAAGAAACAGCGAGTAACTGCCATCAAACCCTTGACATTGGTATCTAGCATGGTCAGCATATCCAACTCTTCATAGTCCTGATAGGGTGCTAAATCTAGAGCCAGTCCAGCATTGTTGACCAGAATATCAATCTGACCTATCGTTTCTAGAATATCAGAGCATACAGTCTTTACCAAGGTCATATCCGTCACATCCAGTGGAAAAGTCCAAACTGTTTGATTTGGAAAAGTTTCTGCAAACTCCGACTTGAGGGTTTCTAATCGGTCTATCCGTCGGCCTGTTAGAACGACATTCTCACCCTTCTCCAGATAAGCACGCGCAATCGCTTCACCAATACCTGATGTCGCTCCTGTAATCACAACATTTTTTGCCATCTTATTTCCTTCTATTTGGTGTATTCAGATACTGACAAGTTCCTAAGCAGTCCAGTGTTTAGCTGGATCAAATGGAGTTCCAACAATTTGGTCTTCTGATAATTCAATAACACCACGTTTTTGCGGAGCATTTGGCAGATGCAATTCACGAGGACTGCACATCATGCCAAAACTCTTTTCACCACGAAGTTCACCTGGGAAAATGAGATTGCCTTTTGGCATCATTGCTCCTGGAAGAGCTACAATGGTTTTCAACCCGACACGCGCATTAGGAGCCCCTGCAACGATTTGCACTGTCTTGTCACTTGCGACTGCAACTTGGCAGATGTTGAGGTGGTCACTATCTGGATGGGCTACCATCTCGACAATCTCACCAACAACAAACTTAGGTTCCTTGTCATTGACAATTTCTTCCACAAAGACTTCCGCCTGCAACTCTTGGTTCAAACGAGCGACTTGCTCATCTGTCAAAAAGACTTGACCACGCTCTGCAATTTCAAATAAACTTGAAACTTCAAAAATATTCCAAGCCACTGTTTCCCCATTATCTTTGAGGAAAACACGAGCTACCTTGCCTTTGCGTTCCACATCTAGTTTGGCATCTCCGCTGTTTTTCACGATGACCATAAGGACATCACCGACATGTTCTTTATTATATGTAAAAATCATTGTTTCCTTTTTCTCCTATTTCAGTCCTGCTAAAAAGTCGTTAATTTGTTGCTTGCTTTTACGGTCGCGGTTAACAAAACGGCCAATTTCCTTGTCCTTTTCTAGAACAACAAGGCTAGGGAGCCCGTAAACATCCCAGAGTTTGGCCAAATCCATATACTGGTCTCGGTCCACTCGAATAAAGTTGAACTCTGGATTGGTCTCCTCAATTTCTGGTAAGGCAGGATAGATATAACGACAATCGCCACACCAGTCTGCCACAAAAAGAAAGACCTTCTTGCCATCTTTTTCTACTAAAGATGCTAATTCTTCTAAACTTGCTGGTTGTATCATAGAACTTCCTCCTCATAGACTAAGTCTTCATTTTCATAGATAAAGGTATAATGACGGCCATCCTCAAAAATGACGCCACCAACCAAGCTCTCTAAACTGCTTTCATAGACTTGAACATAGAGGGTCGCAATTTCCCCCATGTCTGAAAAATGGTCTCGTACAATCGCTGTCAACTCTTCCTGAGTCTTCCTGAGCTTATGGTCATCTGCAACTTTTTTCGTAGCAAGGGCAAGGCTTCCAATACCTATCAGAGCCAAGCCTGCCATCCACATTTTTTTAGCTTTCATACCATTCATTTTAACACAAAAAAGGCTTTAGGACAAATGAGGAAGCAGCAGAAAAGCAAGTAAAAAGCCTCTTCCTTTAAGGAAAAGGACTTCTTATACTCAATGAAAACCAAAGAGCAAACTAGGAAGCTAGTCGCAGGCTGCTCAAAGCACTGCTTTGAGGTTGTAGATAGAACTGACGAAGTCAGCTCAAAACACTGTTTTGAGGTTGTGGATGAAGCTGACGTGGTTTGAAGAAATTTTCGAAGAGTATTATTCTTATTGCCAGGCACCTGAGTTGCCAACGTAGTAACCATCAGGGGTGTAAGTATTGCGAAGCATCTTACCTGATGAAGCTAGATAATACCACTTGCCATTATCTTTGACCCAATCATTCGCTAGCATGGCACCAGAAGAACTTACATAATACCATTCTCCCTTGTCATAAACCCAAGTGCTTGCTTTCATGGCTCCTGAAGTTGATAAATAGTACCACTTGCCTTGGTCGTAAAGCCAGTCACTCGCAATCATGGCTCCTGATGATTTAAAGGCATACCAGTTGCCACCTTGATAAAGCCAAGTTTGATTGAACATGACTCCTTTATCATTCATAAAGTACCAAGTTCCCTTGTCATAAACCCAATCCTTCTGCACTAATTGACCTTGTTTTTGATAGTACCAGTTTTGGTTTGATTTTAGCCAGCTTTCTGCTTTTACAATCGGATAAAGTTCTTTGAAAGATCCTCCATCATATTTATGACTGATAGATTTTAGTTTTTCAAGTTTCAACTCGCCATTGCCATAGTCTGCCCAAGCAAAGACTTTTTGACCATTAACAGTCTCTGGTAAAGTAGCAGTGTAAGTCTTGGTTTGATAATCCCATTTAGCATCGAGGTAGGTGTATTGATCACTTGATTCCTTAATATGGTAGTAGCCTCTCTTTCCACTATCATTATGAATATCATCCACAACTTTCGTTGACCAGGTCTTCACTTCGTTTCCGCTCTTAGCTTCTACCTTGATATCTCCTCTATAGCCATATGGAACATAGAAATTCAGGTAACGCCCTTCTTCCCCGATCATAGATTTGTCCTTTTCTTGACCTAGGAAATTGACAGTCTGATCTTGACCATCGAGACTAACCGTCCACTCGATTTTCTCGGTTTTTGGCAAATCCAAGACTTTGATATCCACTTCATGACCATTGTTAAACCGAAGAATCTTGCCATCTTGATACTGCACTCCACACTTAACAACCCATTCTTCTTTAAGCTCAAATGCCTGCCCTGAATGAGGTGAAACTAGCAAAGCTAGACCAGCTAGAGACAAACCAAATAATGTGATTTTTTTCATCGTAGATCCTCCTTAGGATTTTTTATGTTAATTATATCACTATGTTTTTATTTTGCAACTCATATCCTAAATATGCAAGCAAAAAACCTCTGAGATTGTTCTCAAAGGTTTTGGTCTTGCTAATTACTGTTCTCAACTGCTGCAGTGACAAAGGCAGTGTAGAGTTCTTCTGGACGGTTTGGACGACTTGACAGTTCAGGGTGATACTGACACGCTACAAAGAATTTATTTTCAGGAATTTCCACGATTTCGACCAAACGATTGTCTGGAGAAACTCCTGAGAAGACAAAGCCTGCTGCCTCAAACTGCTCACGGAAGGCGTTGTTAAACTCATAACGGTGACGGTGGCGGCGTTGCACCACTTCTTGATTGTGGTAAGCAGCTGCTGCCTTAGAGCCACGTTTCAACTTAGATGGATAAAGCCCCAAACGAAGGGTTCCACCCATATCCTCAACATCAATCTGATCACGCATGATATCAATGATAGGGTATTTTGTTTCTGGTGCAAGTTCTGCGGAATTGGCGCCCTCAAGCCCTAAAACGTTACGAGCAAACTCGATACAAGTCAACTGCATTCCCAAGCAGACTCCCAACATTGGAACATCATTTTCACGCGCATAGCGAATGGCTTGGATTTTCCCTTCCGTACCACGTTGACCAAAACCACCTGGTACGATGATTCCGTCCGCATCAGACAAGAGTTCCGCCACATTCTCTGCTGTCACATCATTGGCATTGATCCAATTGATTTTAACTTCTGCGTCGTTGGCATAACCAGAGTGTTTCAAGGCTTCAACCACAGAAATGTAGGCATCTTGCAACTCCACATACTTACCGACAAGGGAAATTTTAACTTGTTTCTTGAGGTTCATGACCTTGTCCACCATAGCTGACCACTCTGTCATATCCGCTACTGGTGCGTCTAATTTCAAATGGTCACAGACAATTTGATCCATACCTTGAGCCTGCAAGTTCAATGGAATTTGGTAAAGGTGTTCGACATCCAAAGACTCGATAACGGCTTCTGGTGCCACATCACAGAACTGGGCCAGTTTATTTTTAATTCCTTGACCAGCTGGCTCTTCTGTACGAATAACCAACATATTTGGCTGGATTCCCAATCCACGCAATTCTTTGACAGAGTGTTGTGTTGGTTTGGTTTTCATTTCACCAGCGGCCTTGAGGTATGGAAGCAGGGTTGTATGGATGTACATAACATTATCCGCACCCACATCTGCCTTCATCTGACGAAGGGCCTCTAGGAATGGCAAGGACTCGATATCCCCAACGGTTCCACCGACCTCTGTGATAATGACGTCAGAGTCAGTCGTTAGAGCGGCACGCTTGATTTTTTCTTTCAAAGCATCTGTGATATGAGGAATAACCTGAACAGTTGCCCCAAGGTATTCTCCACGGCGTTCCTTACGAAGAACCTCACTGTAAATTTTACCAGTTGTCACGTTGGAATATTTGTTGAGATTGATATCGATGAAACGTTCATAGTGACCCAAGTCCAAATCTGTCTCAGCTCCGTCATCTGTCACAAAAACTTCCCCGTGCTGGTAAGGACTCATGGTTCCCGGATCGATATTGATATAAGGGTCAAACTTTTGAATGGTTACTTTGAGACCACGATTTTTTAAGAGACGACCCAGACTTGCTGCGACAATCCCTTTCCCAATAGACGATACCACACCACCAGTTACAAAAATATATTTCGTAGACATATATTCCTCTTTCTAAAATGCTCAAGGTCTTGTTAACTACGAGGGGACATAGGAAACAAGACCCTACTAATAAGAATAATCTGGGACGACTGCACCAGATTCACAACCAAAATACAAGAAGATAACTTCTTGAAAAAACAAAAATAGCTCCCTAAGAACTAGGGAGCCCCGACCTCTAAAAGAGGTGCCCGAACAATATGATACCTAAAAATAGGATAATTGTCAATAGCTAACTTTTATTCCTCGATGTTTTCAACATCATCATCTGAAAACTCATCGTCTTCTTCGTTGAGATCAACGTCTTCACCCAAGTCATCTGGGGCAATTTCGTTGATTTCTGCATCATAAGCTTCCACTTCGTTTTTCTCATCATCTGGATTTTCATCATCGTATGAAAGAGCAGGATCTGCTTCGTATGCATCTTCGTCTTCTGGATCATCTGCATTGTAGTCAATAGCATCTGAATCGCCATCCATGAAGGCATTTACACGTTTTTTCTTAGCTTTTGGTGCTACTTCATCGTCATCATTTTCTTCAAGAGCGATAATCTCTTCGTCGATTTCGTCCACACCATACCATGAACGAAGACCCCATTTGTTGTCTCCAAGTGAGATGAAGCTACCGTCAAAGTTCAACTCTGTGTAGAACAAAGGCAAAGCTTCACGGATATCGCTGTTTGATGTTCCAAGGTAGTTTTGAATTTCGTTTACAAGATCGCTAAAATGCATCTCATGATCGCGACCACGAAGTTCCAAGATAGCACGCGCTACCTCAATCATAGATAGTTCACTTTTTTCTTGCCCAGTAAATACTTCTAATTCCAAAGCGTTTCTCCTCATTTATACTACTATCGCCAGAGCGGATAGACTCTGACCTCATTTTATCATTTACTCTTTATTTTACGATAATTTTGCGGAATAGTCAAAGGTTAAGAAAAAATAAAGGTGAAATATTTCAGCTAATTGAAAGACCTGTGTAACATGACCACAGGTATATTGATTTATTTATAACTCAAGGCTGCAACTCCAATACCAACCACAAACTGCAAGAGGATTCCTACAGAGATAAAGGATTAGTTGTTGCGTCAAATCAAGTAAAAAGATTATTTCAGGTTCTGCCAGTAACTTCGTTTTCTTTCCTTTATTTCATTTTCCCTAGAATAGTGAAAAATCCTTATCTTGTTAACGAGTTTCATAAGAAGAAGGCTGGAGAATCCAACCTTCTCTATTTATTCAGCTAAGAGTACTTCTTTGATGGTTTGCTTTTGGAGTTTTCTGTTGGATAGATAAAAGAGGCTTTCATAAACCACAGCAAAACCGATCAAAGTCCAGAAGCAAACATTCCCATCAAAGTGATGCTCAATCTTTTCAGGAACCGTATCTTTGATCACACCAATCAAGATTTCCATGATAGCGTACTGATAAGCTGTCCCAAGAACAAATCCTAGATAGGCCCAGAAACGATAGGGAGATAGGATATGACCTTGGCATTCACAATCTGTATAGCCAAAAGCCTTCATAAGAGCCAGGGTTTCGCGACTTTCTGAGACGACAATCCCCAATGACAAAAAGAGAATAGAGAAAGAAAGGATCAAGCCAATCATGATCATCATGGTTTGAATGATGTCATCTGTGTAGTCCCTTAGACCAAAGGACAATTGAACCATGGCCGCAAAACACATAGAGCCAAAGACGACAAAAAACAGGATAGATTTTTTCCCAAAAATTAGTGACGAAGACAGCTCTTTTAGGAAGTCTTTCTCTTTCTTAGGAGCCCTCTTTCTCCTTTTGACCTTGATTGGTGTTGGGGACTTTTTCAATAAGCGAAGAGCCGGCGTTTGTAGTTGTCTTCTAGCATAACCAACCGCGATAAGCATAAAAAATGCCGTTGGAAGGACCACAAAAGCAAGCAAGAGCTGCCAATGAAAATGAATGGTGATTTCTGGCAGGATCCCCTTTTCATTCCGGAAGTCATAAAAATGCCCCATCATAAGAAAAGAAGCGAAATAGCCAAGAAGCGCTCCGGCACCAAAACTGAGCCCAAATGCCCAAAATCGTTTAGCCAACTGACCATTGCTATAGCCCAAAGCCTTTAAAATTCCTAATTGTTCCTTGTGATCATCGACAAATTGTTTGATATAAAAACACATGAGAAGGACCGACGTCAAGGACAAGACGACTCCACTGACCATAGCCACCATCCAGGAAAGCGAAACCTGAGCGTCATAGTAGGTCTGAATCATGGGATTGGTTTTAGAAATCTCCAACTGCTCGATATCAAGGTAAAAATTCAAGAAGAGATTGGCCACAAAGACCGCACAAGCTCCAATGATACTTACGACAACTAATTTTCGAATATCTTTTACTGAAAACATGGCCTACCATCCAATCTCATAAGCAGTCTGAAGCCGATCATTGGTCACAACTTCGGTAATCTTGCCACTATTGACACGAATGATGGTTCTTGCCATATTCGCAATATTTTGGTTGTGCGTCACCATAATTAGGGTAAAGCCCATCTTTTCCTTTAACTCCCAGATATAGTCGAGAATCTTGCGCCCCGTTTCTTCATCCAGGGCTCCCGTCGGCTCATCTAAGAAAAGAATCTCTGGCTTTTTGGCCAAGGCCCGAGCAATGGAGACTCTCTGCTGTTCCCCACCTGACAATTCACTCGGATACTTGTCCAGCTTATCGCCAAGGCCCAAATCCTCGATAATCTGCAAAAAATCATGATTGTTTGCCAGGTCTGCCCCCATCTTTACATTCTGTCTAACTGTTAGATTAGGCAATAAATAATACTGCTGAAAAATAAAGGCAATCTTCTCACGTCTAAAGGCTGTCAATTGAATATCTGTGAGTTGAGCTAAATCCTGTCCTTGAATGAGGATATGTCCCTCGTCTACCTTTTCTAAACCCGACAGAACGTTTAAGAGAGTTGACTTGCCTGATCCAGAAGGACCGAGGATAACCACATCATCCTGGTCTTGAATCTGCAAATCAATCCCTTTTAAAACCTTGGTTTGGCCGTAACTTTTGTGCACATTTTCTAGTTGAATCATTTCTTTCCTACCATTTCTTTGATGAGGGATTGACAAACCTCTGTCAGTAATCCAATCACTTCTTCCATGCTGAATTGATAAATGCCAGAAGCAACCATTGAGGCCATCCCGTGCGAGTAGATAAATAGATGCTGGTACAAGCGACCAGCCTCCTCTACATTCAAAGGATAGTCTGCGACGATTGAATCCAGAACCAATTGGTAACTATGATCCTTCATGGGAAGAAAATCTTGAAAGCGACGAATCGGATCTTTGCCGGGATTTTGGAAAAGCAATTGAAAGAGTTGGGGTTCTTTTGAGGCGAAAAGGATATAAGCAACTCCGACGGATCGAAAAGGCTTCTCATCTTCTAAGGCCTTACGAATATACTCCACCACTACCATTTCCGCAGCACCAATAACCTCTGCTTGTAACTCGGCCATATTGGCAAATTGCCCAAAAATGACTCTCGGTGTGGCTCCCAGTTGCTCCGCTAATGCTCGAGCTGTCAAACTAGCCATGCCCTCTTCTCTCACCAATTTTAAAGCTGTCCCAATGATAGCCTCTTTACTAAATTTAACCTTTGGTGGCATAAGACTCCTTTCACGCAACATTCGTTGCGCAACACTTGTTGCATAAAAGAATACCATAAAAAAGAAAGACTTGTCAAGAAAAAACTGTAAAACACAAAACAAAAAAACAGCGAACTTTTTATTTCTTTGCTACCCATCCGATGGTGTCGCTAGGTGGATTTTCAATATCAATCCAGATGAATTCAATCCCGATCATAATGCGGGTGCTTAGACATCACTTTCTCCATCAATAGATATTGATTTTATTATACCAAAAAACACGGCTCATCACCGTGTTTCTATGTTTATTTAACGAGCTTCTTCATCTCATTAATACGTGCTACGGTCGCGTCGTATTTGGCTTGGTAGTCGGCTTGTTTGTCGCGTTCTTTTTGGACGACTTCTGGTTTGGCGTTGGCTACGAAGCGTTCGTTAGAGAGCTTCTTACCTACCATGTCCAGTTCTTTTTGCCATTTAGCGAGTTCCTTGTCGAGACGAGCAAGTTCTTCTTCGACATTGAGAAGGTCTGCCAGTGGCAGGTAGATTTCTGCTCCTGTGATGACACTTGACATAGCCAGTTCAGGTGCAGAGATGGTTGATGCAATTTCCAAGTGTTCTGGATTTGTAAAGCGTTTGATGTAGTTGACATTGCTGTTAAAGAAGTCTTCCAAGTCACTATCGCTTGTCTTAACAAGGATGGTAATAGGTTTGCTTGGTGCTACGTTTACTTCTGCACGCGCATTACGAACGGCACGGATCAAGTCTTTGAGGCTTTCTACACCAGTGTGAGCCGCAAGGTCTTCAAAGGCTGAGTTGACAGTTGGGTATTCTGCTGTCACGATAGAGCCTTCTGAAATTTGTCCAAAGATTTCCTCTGTCACGAATGGCATGATTGGGTGGAGGAGACGAAGGATCTTGTCCAGAGTGTAAAGGAGAACAGAACGTGTGATGACTTTCTCTTCTTCGTTATCGCTATAAAGGACTTCCTTAGTCAACTCAACGTACCAGTCCGCAAACTCGTCCCAGATGAAGTTGTAGAGGATGTGTCCAGCAACACCAAATTCAAACTTGTCAAAGTTTTCAGTGACTTTGCCGATCGTTTCATTGAGGTTGTGGAGAATCCAGCAGTCTGTGACATTTCCAGCTTCCTTGTTGACAACTTTTTCCACATTGGCAGTTGCTTGCTCAAGGGTCAAGCCTTCATTGTTCATGAGGATGTAGCGAGAGATGTTCCAGATCTTGTTAATGAAGTTCCATGAAGCATCCATTTTCTCGTAAGAGAAGCGCACATCTTGTCCTGGTGCAGAACCGTTTGAAAGGAACCAACGAAGGCTATCTGTTCCGTACTTATCAATAACATCCATTGGATCAATCCCGTTACCGAGAGATTTCGACATCTTGCGTCCTTGCTCATCACGAATGAGACCATGAATCAAGGCATTTTTGAATGGCGACTTGCCAGTAAATTCCAAACCTTGGAAAATCATCCGAGACACCCAGAACGGAATAATATCATAACCAGTCACCAAAGTTGATGTTGGATAATAACGTTTAAAGTCTTCTGAGTCGACATCCGGCCAGCCCATGGTTGAGAATGGCCAAAGAGCAGAACTGAACCACGTATCCAAGACGTCTTCGTCCTGAGTCCAACCGTCACCTTCTGGAACTTCTTCGCCAACATATATTTCACCCTCAGCATTGTACCAAGCAGGTATTTGGTGACCCCACCAGAGCTGACGAGAGATAACCCAGTCGTGGACATTTTCCATCCATTGAAGGAAGGTATCGTTGAAACGAGGTGGGTAGAATTCTACCTTGTCCTCTGTGTCTTGGTTGGCAATAGCATTCTTGGCCAATTGGTCCATCTTAACGAACCATTGAGTAGACAAGCGTGGTTCAACCACAACACCTGTACGCTCTGAGTGACCAACACTGTGGACACGTTTTTCGATTTTAACGAGGGCACCGATTTCTTCCAGCTTAGCAACGACTGCCTTACGAGCTTCAAAACGGTCCATGCCTGCAAATTCAAAGGCCAAGTCATTCATAGTTCCGTCATCGTTCATGACGTTAACTTGTGGCAAGTTATGGCGTTGACCAACCAAGAAGTCGTTTGGATCATGGGCAGGTGTGATTTTCACGACACCAGTACCAAACTCAGGATCTGCGTGCTCGTCTCCAACGATTGGAATCAATTTATTAGCGATTGGAAGGATAACGTTTTTACCAATCAAGTCCTTGTAGCGTGGGTCTTCTGGATTGACCGCAACCGCAACGTCCCCAAACATGGTCTCAGGACGAGTAGTGGCAACTTCAAGGGCGCGTGAGCCGTCTTCTAGCATATAATTCATGTGGTAGAAGGCACCTTCCACATCCTTGTGAATAACTTCAATATCAGAAAGGGCTGTGCGAGCAGCTGGGTCCCAGTTGATGATAAACTCACCACGGTAGATCCAGCCTTTCTTGTAAAGGTCCACAAAGACCTTGCGAACGGCTTTTGACAAACCTTCGTCAAGAGTGAAACGCTCACGAGAATAGTCTACAGAGAGTCCCATCTTGCCCCATTGTTCCTTGATAGTAGTGGCATATTCGTCTTTCCATTCCCAGACCTTGTCGAGGAATTTTTTACGACCTAGGTCATAACGTGTAATGCCTTCTCCACGCAAGCGCTCCTCAACCTTAGCTTGAGTGGCAATCCCCGCGTGGTCCATACCTGGAAGCCAAAGCGTGTCAAAACCTTGCATGCGTTTTTGACGGATAATGATATCTTGAAGAGTTGTATCCCAAGCGTGACCAAGGTGAAGTTTACCAGTTACGTTTGGTGGTGGAATCACGATCGAATAAGGCTTAGCCTTTTTATCGCCTGAAGGCTTGAAAACATCAGCATCAAGCCATTTTTGGTAACGACCAGCCTCAACCTCGGCTGGATTGTATTTAGGTGAAAGTTCTTTAGACATGTGTTTGTCCTTTCTCTATTGTATTCATTTTATCTTGAATCTGCTTAGCAACCTCTTCTGCAGACAGATTCGTATTATTTATTTTAAAGTAGTGGTGCAACTCATTCGGTTGATGTTGGGAATTTAATTGAAGTGTTTCAGCAGTCTCTAAAATTTCTCTTTCAGATACCTCAATATGTCGTTTTAAGGGTTTGTGCTTTAATCGATTCTCCGTTCGATTTCGACGTAAGCGCTCTTCAAGGCTTGTTTCCAATTCAACAAAAAGAATCTCTTGATGATAGTCATCCAACAAATCCTGAATTTGCTTCAAATACATCATCTGGTACTGATTTGAAAAATCAATCACGTCTGTTAAAATCACATATCGCTGATTTCTAGCGCTAGCTCCAAGGAAAGAAAAGGTAATTCCACGAACAAATTCCCACATTTCCTCTGTAAAGTCCTGATAGATTTCTAATGCAAAATCAATAGCTTGATGGTTATAAAATAGTGTAGCATCTGTCAGTCGAGATAACTCTTGACCAATCGTCATTTTTCCTGATGCTGGAGCACCAATGATGAAAAGATGCATCAAATCACCTCCCACTCACTCCTCAGCAAGCCATATCTCAAATCATCACAGCGATTGCCTTGGGCATCTTTGCGATCTCTTATACGAGCTTCGAGGGTAAATCCAAGTTTTTCTGCTACTCGTTGACTTTGGACATTATAGTCAAAGCAAGTTAGTTCAATCTTGTGAAGACCCAAATCTTTAAAGGCTAAGTCAATCAAGGCTCGCGCTGCTTCTGGTACATAGCCTCGACCCCAATAGTCTGGATGCAAGGTATAGCCAAGCTCTAGCACATCATCCGCATGGCGATGGTTGAAGTCAACAGAACCAATGACTTTATCGGTTCCTTTGACGACAATCCCATAGCCAGCTGGGAGACTTTCCTTTTGATTACGTTCTGGAAGAATATGCTCCAGATAATAAATCTCATCTTCCAAGGTCTTGACAGGTGGAAAGCCTGCTGGATAGGCGACCTCTGGGAGACTAGCGTAGGCATGAATATCTTCGGCATCCGCCACCGTACGGACGCGTAAGACAAGCCGTTCGGTTTCCAAGCGTTCTGGTAACTCAGCTCTTGTCATCCTTCTTCCTCGCTTTTTTGATGAAGCTCCCCTTAATATCTACACGCTTGTCCAGATAACGATAGACGCGCTGATATCCATCTCCCATGAAATATGTTGGGGCAAACAGTTCATTTCTAAAATGCCCCTTTTCATCCAAAAGTTCTGGGTCAACAAGTCGCTCGATAATCTTGGCAAAGATATGACAGATTCCATCCTCCTCGATAATCCGATCTACCTGACAGTCCAATACGACTGGACAGGCCTCTAAAATCGGAGACTGAGTCTGTTCAGAAATCTCGTAGTCTAGCCCCAGGTGTTTCAATTTCTCTCGATGATTGATAAAACCAGCCTGCTCCATCTCGAGCATGAGATTTTCATCAGGGATATTCACAGTAAACTTCTGGTAATACTTGATTTGCTCAGCTGCATGTTCCTCAGCTCCGACACCAATGACTAGCCAATCTCCCAAGCTATAAGAGAAGCTACAGGTCGTAATATTGTGTCCAAAATTCTGGTCCTGATACCCCAAAATGAAGATAGGAAAGCCATAGTAGAGTTTACTTGTGTTAAAAGATTGCTTCATAACAACCTCCTTTTACTAACACGCAAAAGAAAATCCCTGCCATCTACATGACAGGGACGAATGTATTTATCCGCGGTACCACCCAATTTCGGGCAGTTGCCCGCAACTCTCGTCTTTAAAACAAAAAGACACTTTTATTTCATTTTTTCATCCATTAGCAACTAGTTTTGACACATTTGTGGACTTCTCAGCACCGCCACTTTCTGTAAAATGTGGGATTCAAAACACCTCTAATGGCTCTATTGTAGCAAGATTTTTTCGGAAATGCAAGGCACAAGAAAAATTACTTGAACTTGATACCATTTTCCTTCAATTTCTTGATGGTAGCTGGGCCGATTCCTTTCAAGGCAAGGAGTTCTTTTTCAGTCCAGTTTTTGAAATCTGAAGCAGACTTGATTCCTTCATCATAGAAAGTTTTGGCACGATCAAGTGGAAGCCCACCCAAGTTTGCTGCAAAATCTTCTACAGAATTGGCTACTTTTTGAGCTTGCTCTTTAGTAGCTTCTACTGCTTGTTCAACTTTTTTAGAAACAGCCTTACCAGCTTGGCTTGCTGACTGTTCTGCACGTTTTACGACTTTTTTTGTCTCTTCTACAACCTTAGTCACAGTACTTGAAAATGCACCTGCACGACGGAGGCTATTTCGTAATTGTTTTTTACGATTTAGTTTCTTTGACATGATAAAATCCTTTCAATAAAAAACCCCTGCTCTGACAAGGATTTAATATAAATATTCTATCAAGATTTTAGTAAAAAATCAAGAATCTATCTCGTTTAATAATTTCGCTCACCAAACAAGCCATCTGGCAAATCATGGAATCCCTTGCCTGCCTTGAAGTTTTCAAACTTACCAAGCAAGAACTGATAAGCATCCAAGCGGCTTTCGTAGCGAATCATAGCATCTTTGGCACGCTCGTCTTGGTCTTCTTCGTAAACTTTTTGACTTTCCTTGTGCGCCATGTCGTTGATCATGATTTGGGTATTGACCCAGGCTTCAAATTCCTTCATAAATTCTTGTTCGTAACTCATTTTTTCTCCTTATTCTAATCCACGGAAATAGTCCGTGTCAATCTCACGGTAGGGCTGAATATCCTGAACATACTCCAGCACACCTTGGAATTCTCCCTCTTCATCGTGCACTGCAGCGTAGGTAATATGAACAAACTTACCTCGCGACTCAGACTTGAACCACATTTCATACTTGTCTTTAGTACCCTCACGAAGACCCTTCATGATAGTCTTGACCTTGTCCAAATACTTAGGCGGATGGCAGAGTTCGACATTGCGCCCAACTTGGGACGGGGTCCGTTTGAAAATCATCTCATCAGCTGGCGTATTGTCATTGTAATACTGGAAAATATCGTCTTTATTGACAAAGGTAATCTCCATAGGGAGGTGATTGAGGATGAGATTGGCCTGCTCGACTGAAAGATAGCCATTCCCAAAAGCCTGTTGACTATGGCGGTCCAGCACTGCTTCCTTTTCCTTAGGGGTAAAGGTAATGGTAAACTGCCCTTCTGGTGTATCGATAACTTGTTGAACTTGGCCTTCTGTCGTATCTAGTTGTAC
Source organism: Streptococcus mitis (assembly GCF_002096755.1). Lineage (GTDB taxonomy): Bacteria > Bacillota > Bacilli > Lactobacillales > Streptococcaceae > Streptococcus > Streptococcus mitis_AC. The sequence continues at coordinate 134,565 of NZ_NCVF01000022.1, read as the reverse complement.
AGACTCCTCTGCACTCTTTTCCTCAACAAAGCTCTGTCTTTCTGGCACCCATTTCTCAGACGGACGGATGATAGCATAGCCATAGGAATCACTCTCCTCCGCAATCTGAAGCCAGTCATCCTGAGTAAAGGACTCAAGGAGAATCATGAGAAGGATGGACTCTTCCTTGAAAATCATACTTTCAAACTCTGTCGCAAAAGCTTCAAAAACTTCCTTTACACTACTAATCGGCATTTCTGGTAGTGCCTTAGCCGTCGCTAGAGCTGTCTGAAAGAGTTCTCTGATCTGATCATCCACTCCCCACATGACCTTAGGAGGTGAATCGTGACCATAGCGCTCCATGATAGGAAAGAAGAGTTCTTCCTTGCGCTGATAATGGATGTCAAATTGACCAACAAGGCCCATTTGACGGACCAAGCCCTTGCGCATCTCCGCAAGCATTTCCTCGTCTTCCATAGACTCATAAGTATCTAACAATCTACGAATGCGAATCAAGGCAGCGCGGAGAGCCAGATTTTCATCCTTGAAGACGCGAACTGGGTGGCCTGGGTGCTCGGTATCCTCTACTTCGACACCTTTAATAGCATTTTTAAAAAGATTAGCATGGACATCACAGAGTTCCATGACATCTTCAAAGGTGACACCTGAGTCTGAGTTCATCAGCTCGTGCTCCATGAGGGAAATCTCTATGGCTGAGACACCCGCAAAGGTCGCATCAAAACGCTCCTGGACCGACTCAGGAGAGGCACCATTATGCAATTCTAACAAAATATCCCGCAGGACATGAATCCGTTCATCTGCCATTAGTCTAGTCCAATCACTTCGTAGCCATTTGCTTCCAGCGTGCGGACAATCTTGTCCATAGGAGTTCCTTCAAGCTTAGAACCCTGTTTGAGTGAAACTTTACGACCAACTGTATTGCGCATCAAGGGATTGGCAAGAGGTTTAAAACCAAGCTCAACTAGAATTTCCAAGACTTCTGGATGCTTATCCACCACTTCTGCAACAGGAATTGACACATCGATGATATTGTCCATGACGACCTCCATTGTATGTTCTAAAATGATTTTACTGCTTTTATTATACCACAATGAAAGAGATTAAAAAACTAGCAGTAGAGTTCCTGCTAGTTCTCTGCGATTTTGATTACCATCTAAATAAGTTTAAAGAGCCAATCCAATATCTTAAACACTATCTTGTAAAACAGCAATTGAACTGCAAAAGAGATAATCATCCAAAAGAATTTCAAAATCCCAATAATCGGTTTAATAAAAATAATGGCAAGAAGACCCAAGAAAAATTTCATTCTCTCTCCTCTGGCTTGATGAGCCACCGAGCCGTATCCATTAACTTGTCTGCAATAAATAGTTTCCCCAGACCGACAACGGCATGGTCATCTTTCTTTATCGTTTTCATTACTTTTACACCTTGCATGGTCAAAAAGTAATTCCCATAAATTTTAGCTAGAGTTTTTATAAGTCCCATATTACTCACCTTCGATGATTTCAGCTTCTTTTCGGATAGTATCAATATCTATTTGATACTGCCCTTCATTATAATTAACTAATTTGGATAATTCCTTTTGCAGTCTTTTCCCCATCGGCTTCATGGTCGCAAAGGTTAAGCCACCAGAAAGGACACCCCCTAAAATAGGAATCACTTTTCCCATTCCCTTAGCCAAGCCTCCCTTTGTCAAGCTGACTCCAAAAATTTTCAAAACTTTCTCCAGAATAGGATACCAAAGTGTCTTTGTCAAAGCTTTCTGCGGAATCGTCTTCATCACATGCTTGGCAACTGTCACACCTCCAGAGCGAAGTAAAGCCCCTGCTCCATTTACCCCTAGCATGACACCGAGATAAAGCAAGAGTGTATTTTGAGCATCCTCGCTCAATTCATCACGGGATTCCCAAAGATCATCAAATCCATAAATATAGCCTAGTTCTTGGGCCAACTTTAATGAAAAAGCATAAAACTGAACTACATCTGTTGGAATAGTGATTGCCATGGCAATACCGCCAGGTAAACCTGCCAAAATCGAAGTCCCGCTTGCTCGTAGAACATTGTCCTTAATACAGGTCTTAGCAACTCGATCCAAGCTTCCCTTTGTTAACAAAGAGGTCGGACCTTTTTCCAATAATGTAGCAATATCCTTTCGATTTAACTCTTTAGAAAACTTGTCAACTAAAAATTTTTCTCGATCAACTTTGACCATGGGTAATTTCACCACTTGTTGCAGCACTTTCATCGCTAACTCTTGTTTGCCCATCTCTATCTCCATTCGTCATTCGTATTAAACTTTATCATATCATACTATGAGGTATTTACAAATTTTTTAAACTGTTTTTTGTAAATACAGCTATTAATAGCTAGAAGAGTTCAAACACCAAAAAAGAGGGTTGCCCCTCTTCTTTAGTTCTTATCCAGATTGCGTAGCATTTCGTCAATCTTGTTTCCATACTCGATGGACTCGTCTTTGACGAAGGTCAAATCTGGGATTTTGTACAATTTCAAATTGCGACCAAGCTCACGTTTGATGGTACCAGTTGCTTTTTCAAGCCCGATTTGGGCTTTTTGATTATCTGAAGCAAGGTTACTCAAAATGGTGTAGTAAACCTTGGCAACGGACAAGTCACCTAGCATCTGAACATCTGTAATGGTCACACCTTGGACACGCGGATCACGGACTTTCTTTTGCAAAATCTCATTGACTTCACGCTTGATTTCCATGCCCACACGGTCCGTACGGAAATGATTTGCCATGATATTCCTTTCTCTACTTTGAACCAAAAGCTAGGCCAGCAGACCTAGCTATTTTTATTAGATAGAGGAACTAGAGCCATTTGAATCTAGGAAACAAGCCTTAGATAGAACTGAGGGTTCATCAAGGCGCTGTTGACGACGAGTCAAATGAGCTATCGTTTCTCTATTATCTCTTTATTTCTTCCATGACATAAGCCTCAATCACATCATCAGTCTTGATATCATTGTAGCCATCGATCATCAAACCACCTTCACGACCGTTTGTAACTTCTTTCACGTCGTCTTTGTAGTGTTTCAAGCTTGCGAGTTCACCGTCATAGATAACGACACCATCACGAATAACACGTACTTTAGAGTCACGGGTAACTTTACCGTTGATAACCATGAATCCACCGATAGTTCCCACTTTAGACACCTTGAAGGTTTCACGGATAACTGCTTCACCGATAACTTTTTCTTCGAATTCTGGATCAAGCATCCCTTTCATGGCTTCTTCCATCTCTTCGATAACCTTGTAGATAATGCTGTGGAGACGGATTTCCACATCGTCAGCTTCTGCTTGTTGACGAGCTTGTGGTGTAGGGCGTACGTTGAAACCAACGATAAAGGCATTTGAAGCTTCCGCAAGAGTCACGTCTGATTCATTGATCGCACCGACCGCTGAGTGGACGATAGTAACTTTAACACCTTCCACGTCGATCTTTTGAAGTGAGGCAGAAAGGGCTTCAACAGAACCTTGTACATCGGCCTTGATGATAACGTTAACTGATTTGAGTTCACCAGCTTTGAGGGTATCAAAGAGGTTTTCAAGGCTGACACGTTGGGTAGCTTGACGTTGTTTCATAAGGGCACGTTTGGCACGCTCTTCACCTGCTGCACGCGCAGATTTTTCATCCTCGTAAACGGCAAAGTGGTCACCTGCCATTGGCGCTTCGTTCAAACCTGTGATTGAAACTGGTGTTGATGGACCTGCTACCTTAACACGACGACCAAGATCATTGGTCATAGCACGGACACGACCGAAGGTATTTCCGACAACGATTGGGTCTTGAACATTCAAGGTACCTTGTTGAACAAGAAGGGTTGCTACCGCACCTTTTCCTTTATCCAAGCGAGCTTCGATAACTGTACCAATCGCACGAACTGTTGGGTCTGCCTTAAGTTCTTGGATTTCAGCCACAAGAAGGACTGTTTCCAACAATTCTTCGATGTTTTGGTTGAATTTAGCCGAAATTTCAACAAATTCAGAATCTCCACCCCAAGCAGTTGACATAACTCCATGCTCTGCCAATTCACCAATAACGCGTTCTGGGTTGGCACCTGGTTTATCAATCTTGTTAATGGCTACGATGATTGGAACGTTGGCCGCTTTTGAGTGGTTAATGGCTTCGATAGTCTGAGGCATAACCCCGTCATCTGCCGCTACGACCAAGATAGTAATATCGGTAACAGAAGCACCACGCGCACGCATAGATGTAAAGGCCGCGTGTCCTGGTGTATCAAGGAAGGTAATCTTCTTGCCATTTTCCACGATTTGGTAGGCACCGATATGCTGAGTGATACCACCTGCTTCACCTGTCGCAACACGAGAGTTACGAAGGGTATCTAGGAGGGTTGTTTTACCGTGGTCAACGTGTCCCATGATAGTTACAACTGGTGGACGCTCAACCAATTCATCTTCATTGAGATAACCATCTTCGACAAAGAAACGTTCGATGTCGGCATTATCCACTTCAACTTTTTGTTTGGCTTCAATACCATAATCCACCATGAGGAGTTCAATTGTTTCCCCATCCAAGGATTGGTTTTGTGTGGCCATGACACCCATCATAAAGAGTTTCTTAACGATTTCAGCTGGTTCACGTTTGATACGTTTTGCGATTTCCGCAACAGTCATACCATCTGTATATTCAAATTCTGTTGGCAATTCATGGAATTTACGCTCCGTAACAGGTTTTGGAGTCTGATTGCGGTTGTTCTTGTTATTGCCTTTTTTGTTCTTTTTGTTGTTATTCCAGTTACTATTCTTTTGATTTCTCACTTGATTTTGACTACTTCGATTCTTTTGTTGTTTTCTAGGACCATCTTCTTCGTGATCATAATCATCACGTTCTTTGTCTGGTCGAGCTTGTTTTTTACGACGTGTATCCACTGGCGCTTCTTTAGCTACAGGAGCTGGTTCAACCACTGCTTGAACTTGTTGCGCTTGTTCAGCTAACTTAGCCACTTCTTCAAAGATTTCCTCTGGCTCCTTGCGTTTGTTAGCTTGGGCCAAGGCTTCTTTGGCAGCCTGAGTCTGCTTGAAACGTTCCTCACTTGAACGTGCGTACTCTGCATTTTGCTCTGCTTTTAGGGCTGCTGCACGGGCTTTAAAGTCAACACGTGGAGCCGCTTGATGTGGACGTTTGTCCTCTTGTTGACGACGCTCATTTCCACGATTTTGCTGACCTTGCTGTTTCTTAGCTTGGTCGTTAAAGCGACGATTGTCGCGGTTGCCTTGACCTTGTTTTCCACCATTGCGACCGTCGTTTTTCTGACGGTTTCCGTTTTGTTGTTGGTCACGGTTATTGCCCTTGTTTTGCTTGCGTCGTTCTGCCTGCTCTTTGGCACGGGCTTCACGCTCAGCCTTAAAATTACGGCTTTGCGGTTTAGCTGCTACTTTTTCTGCCTTCGGAGCGACTGGCTCAGCCGGTTTTGCCTCTTCCTTAGCTACAGCTGGTTTAGCTGGTTCAGATTTTTCGGCTTTCTTTTCTGCACTTGCTTTTGGTGCTGCAGGTTTTGCTTCTACTTTTGGAGCAGCTGCAGGCTTAAAGCTGGCAGCGATTTTTGCAGCGACAGCTTCTTCCACACTTGATGAGTGGCTTTTCACATCCAAGCCCAACTCTTTTGCACGCGCTACAACTTCTTTACTTTCTTTTCCAAGTTCTTTTGCGATTTCGTACAATCTTTTCTTAGACAAATCATGTCCTCCTCTTCTATTCCATAAGAGACCTCATTTTCTTTGTAAATCCAGCATCTGTTACAGCCAAAACCTTTCTCGATTTTCCGACTGCTATGCTTAATTCCAGTGTTGAAAACACGGTTACAATTTCTACTTGATAATAATGACTTTTATCTTGAATCTTCTTGGTCAGATTGGGTCCAGCATCATGAGCTAGAAAGACCAACTTGGCCTTGCCGTCTTGAATGGCCTTGACTACCAATTCTTCACCCGATATGATACGCCCTGCTCGCTGAGCAAGTCCCAAGAGATTGCTTATTTTTTGCTTATTCAAGTCCTAACTCTCTTCTTTTTACTTTATGATCCACATAAGCGATCAACTCGTCATAAAAGCTTTCTTCTACTTCCATGTCAAAGCTACGGTTAAAGACCTTCTTCTTTTTCGCCTCTAGGGCTTCTTTATTGTCTAGCTTGATATAAGCGCCACGGCCATTGGCCTTGCCTGTCGGATCGATAAAGACTTGTCCTTCCTTGTTCTTGACAATGCGGAGCAAATCACGCTTATCAATCACTTCATTGGACACAACAGACTTGCGCAAAGGGATTTTTCTCGTTTTCATCTTTCCCTCCTCTAGCAGCTTTTATTCTTCTACAGTATCGTTTTCTGCTTCCAAATCTACCGAACCAGCTTCTTCCATGGCTTCAAATTCGCTAGCAGACTTGATATCGATACGGTAACCAGTCAAGTGAGCTGCCAAGCGAACGTTTTGCCCACGACGACCGATGGCAAGAGAAAGCTTGTTATCAGGAACAACCACCAAGGCACGTTTGCTGTCGTTTTCATCAAAGATAACTTGATCAACCTCAGCAGGAGCGATGGCATTGTAGATAAATTCAGCTGGATCAGCTACCCACTCGATAACGTCGATATTTTCTTCGATTGGCACCATACGGTCGCTCTTGGCATCGTAGCGAGCTGGGTGGAATTTGCTAGTGATTTTCTTGATGTTAGCTCCACCACGTCCAACGATTGTTCCGATAGCGTCCACGTTTGGATTATGGCTACGAACGGCAACCTTAGTACGGTCACCAGCTTCACGAGCCACGCTCATGATTTCAACAGTTCCATCATAAACTTCAGGAATTTCTTGCTCCATCAAACGTTTGATCATTTCTGGATGGCTACGGCTAACAAAGACGTTGACACCGCGAGGGTTGTCTTCAACCTTGTAGACATACACTTCGATACGATCATGAGAAGCAAAAACTTCACCAGGAATTTGGTCTTGTTTTGACAATTGGGCTTCGATGCTGCCGAGATTGACATAGATAAAGCGGTTGTCAAAGCGTTCTACTGTACCAGACATGATTTCTTGTTCATGCTCTTTGTAAGTATTGTAAGTGATGGCACGTGTTTGCTTGCGCATTTTTTCCATGATGGTTTGTTTGGCAGATTGAGCTGCTACACGACCAAACTCAGCAGGTGCTTCTTCAAACTTGATTTTGTCACCAAGTTCATAGGCTGAATTAATGGCAAGAGCATCTTTCAAGCTGATTTCCAAACGGCTATCAAATACTTCATCAACCACTTCACGGACAGTATAAACTGTAAAGTCACCTGTTTTTTCGTTAAAGTCAATAGCTACGCTGTCTGATTGACCATAGCGTCTGCGATAAGCGGAACGAAGCGACTCTACTACTGCGTCGATGATGTCTTCTTTTTTGATTCCCTTGTCTTCTTCCAAAATGCGGAAGGCCTCTAGCATTTCTTTACTCATGTTTTCTTCACTTTTGAATCCTCAAAAGCTATCCTTTCTTTTTCTATAATTTAACTGCTAAACGTGCTTTTGATACTAAACTGTATGGAATTTGGACAGTTTTCTTACGTGTCTTGTCCATATATTCCATGGTCAACTCGTCCTCTTCAAAGGCCAACAAGGTTCCTTCAAAGACCTTTTGCTTATCGATGGCTTGGTAGAGCCCGACATGGATGTATTTCCCAACCGCTCCAGCGACGGCATCCTTGGTTTTTAAAGGACGTTCCAAGCCTGGACTGGTGATTTCTAGGAAATATTGTTCTGGGAAGGGATCTGGCTTGATGGTGTCTAGGACAGGACTGATAATTTCTGTCAAGTCTGCCGTGTCGTTCAAGGTAATTCCTTCAGGTTTATCTACAAAAATACTGAGAATCATGTCACTGCCAATCTTTCCATACTCGATATCCACGAGTTCGAAAGGTGCTTGTATGACAGGTTCTACAACTTCTCTGACTAATTCTACGATTGTTGCGATTGCGTCCACCTCCTCATAAGCAAGAGGCGAAGATATTTCCCCGCCTCACTTTTCATATTCTTACTCTTAGTATAGCACGTTTGCCAACTTATGTAAAGCAAAAGCACTTATACAGCCTGATTTTAGGCTATTTCTTAAAATTCTGCCTCAACTCGGTAGATAACTTGCCCCTTGTTGGAGAATTTTTGCTCGTATTCGGTCATGACATTGCCTTCAAAATCACTGGCATGTAAGTCTAGCCAGACACCATTGAGCTTCATGCCATACTGAGAAAAGCTCACTAGGCTATACTCAAACAAGCCACGGTTATCCGTCTTGAAATGAATTTCTCCATTTTCAGGCAAGATACGCTTGAAGGTATCCAAGAAGGTCTTGTAGGTCAAACGACGCTTTTCATGGCGCTTTTTAGGCCATGGATCTGAAAAATTCAGATACAAGCGATCAATCTCACCGTCTTCAAAGTAGTCTGTCAAATCAGAACCATCTACCCACAAGAGCTTGATATTAGGCACTCCAACTTCAAGCACCTTGTCCAAAGCGTAGCTCAAAACTGACTTTTGAATATCAATCCCGATATAGTTGATGTTAGGGTTTTGTTTGGCCATACCTGAAACAAAGGCACCCTTTCCACTTCCTACTTCCACATGAATGGGATTATCATTTCCAAACAAGTCCCGCCATTTCCCCTTGGCTTCCAAAGGATTAAGGACCACATACTGGGGATTTGCCTCTAGTAATTCTGTCGCCCCTTTACGATTTCTAACTCTCATCTTCTCTTTCCATACTTGTCTCGGAAGTGACGCAAGCCATGAATCTCCCGATTGACATTTTCTAAATCTTGGTTCATATAATACTTGGAAATCTGGCTCAAATAAGACAATTGACCATACCAATACAATTTATTTAATACCGTTTGATTATACTTGTAACCGTAGTAGGTCAACCATTCCTTCCACTGATGTTCTGGAATATAATGGCAGAGCATGTGAGCTACATCAAACATGCGGTCGGTCAAGCGAACCGAATCCCAATCTACCAAATAAATCAAGCCACTGTCTGTCTCAATCCAATTACTATGTCGTACATCTCCATGGACAATGGTCGCATGGTCCTCTCTAAATCCTGGAATAGTCTGACGTAAATCAGCCATCACTTCACTGATAAAATGGTTTTTACGCAAAGCATCTGGAGCCGTTTCTTGCCAAGACTGTAGTAAATCTACAGGTGTTTCCATGGCATAGCCCAAACGACTCAACTGTGTCATCAAAGGACGTGAGCGATGTAGGCGGGTTAAAATATTGACGATTTGCTTACGATTCATATCATAGGGGGTCAATATCTTGCCTGTCAACCATTCTTGAGCACACATATCACGCCCATCTGCCAAACGGCGACTCCATAATAATTGTGGAGCAATTTGTTCTCTAGCTAGACCAGGTAGGATTGGAGAGGTGTTCATTTTTACAAAGATACGCTTCCCATCAGGATAGCTACCCATATAAGCCTTGCCACTTTTCCCAGGTATGGGAGTCAGTGTTAGCTCATTATCACCCAAATCCATTTCTTTCCTCCGTATAAAGTTTCCTTACTATTCTACTAGTTTTTGCCCTATTCGTCAACCGCTCCACACCCGATTCTCAAAGAAAAGCCTCTGGATTGGCTTGAGTATCATTATAGAAAGAAAAAGGTAAGCACCGTCTTCTACTTACCTTTTCATAATTTTTATAAATAATATAAGAGTGGCCAACTGTTGTAAAACATGTGGACTAGAGTAGAAACCCACAAATTTTGGCTCTTTTTATAAGCAAAGCCCAGTAACAAGCCCCCAAGTAGATAAAAAATAAACGAAGGGACATTAGAAGGACCATGCATGAAAGAAAAGAGAGAGGAAGTTAGCACAAGCCCTAACCAAGAATTGTCAAAAACCGCACCTTGAAGAAGTCCTCTGAAAATGAGTTCCTCCTGGATAGGTCCAAAAACTGAGGAAGTCAAAATCAAAGACAGAGAAATTCCTCTGCTGACTTCCGACAAGTGTTGAACTCCTGCGCCAGAAGAAACAGCAAAGAAATGAATATAAACCAGTGTCTCAAGTACACTTAGAAGAAAGATTACAACGAAAAGCAAAAGTTGTTTCTTGCTTAACATCCCAAAAGAAATCATATCAAACCATTTCGCATAGCCAAAACTAAGGAAAAGCAAGAGACTCTTTACAACAATGAATGTGTACTGGTGTTGAAAATAATCTCCTTGATTAATGGAATAACCCGCTGCACCAACGATTGCAAAGACTAAAAATCCCAAAAACAAAGCATGACATTTATTGAAAATGGCCATAAAACTATTCTCCTCAACAAACTTCCCTACAACTCATCCTTTAACTCTAGTCTTTCCAAAACAAACCATTTGAGTAACCAAAATCCGACAACATAACCAGCCCCTAAGAAGATAGCCATTAAAGATAGCATGGGATTTAGGAAATAAAAGACCACAACAGATACAAAGGTTAGCACAAAAACATTAAAGGCAATGGTGTCAGAAGCCAAATCTAGAATATAGGGTGTCAACCAGTCTAGGGTTTTTGAATCTAGAAAAAATAAGTGTTTATACATGATGACCTCCTCTTGTCAGGCTCTACTACTGTAAGATTAAGAAGACAGTTTGTTCTTTTTAAGACTGACCTGACTACTAGATAATAGATACATTAAGGCATTAAAGACAATGAAAATATGTCCATAGAATAAAATCAACTTCACATCCAAACCAAGATAAAGTTTGACCATCAAAAAGATGAGCAAAAGAATTTGAAACCATACCGTTTTTCCAAAAATAAATTTAAAGCGATTTTGGATGTCTACTTCCTTGATTTTTACCGCCACCCCTTTATTAGCAAGAAGGAAAATTCCTGCTTCAAACAATCCACTGTAGAGAACAATCCACCCAATCGATACATTAGAGATTTGTAAAAATGTCCCTAAAAGAATATTCAACATACTACTCACGAAAATAACAAGAAATAATCTGTATTTCATATTAAATACCTCCATTCATTTATTTCACGAACGGTTTAAATAGAAGCTTCTAATCAAAAATTCTATCATAAGAGGAAGATAAACTACTTTTTATAATACTTCAAGCCCCAAATGAGTAGAAGCATAATAATCAAGCATAGAATAGCACCAATATAGGCGATTAGTTGTTGGTAAGATTCTCCTGCTGTGATACCTCTATACAAACAGATAATAGACATAAAGCCTGTCAAGCCGATATACATGAGTTGATTGGTTCTAGGACTAACCAAATCATCATCTTCAAACTCTCTTATCCTCATCTCCCTAGTGAGGTAAACAGTGACCAAAATAGAAGCCAAGTTTATAACCACTAAAAGAAATTGGAAAACCAAGGAAAAATTTAAAAACTGACGAGATAGAAATAGATAAGTAGAGACAAGTAAAGGCAACTGACCTAGGAACAATCTCGCAAGGAAGATGTTCCGTTTTTTAAAAAATATTTTTTTCATTGCTTTCTCCATTACAATTAAATGATATCTAATCATTTTCTAAAATTTGATAACTTTTGTGAAATGTTTTAGCAGAAACAACTCTATGATTGGTGATATCTATATAATCACCTGGATAACCAAGAACATACATTCCATAACCAGCAAATCCTCCTCCAACTGTTCCAACTAGACCAAACTTGATATTCGTTTCGAGAGAAGTGTTAAGACCTGCCATTAGAATGCGCACATGATTATCCAACCAAACCATATAATTTTTTTGAAAAGCTTCCTCTACCCAACTTGGTTTAGGAGTTGCTTGACCAATTTCCCAAACATCAACAATTTGATTCCCATATTTTGCCTTCATAGCTTCAATCCTTTTTAAATACCATTACATGAGTTTGGAGTTCCTCCTATACCATAAGGACTACATGGTTTTGAAGGATGTATAATAGGCCACTTACCATTTAATTGATCCAAAGTTGGAGACAGTGCTAGCCCACCCAATAAAGCAGAAAGCATATCTCCCCAACCTCCAAAACCACCTTCAACGCAAGCAAGCATATCAGTATCCATAATCTCAAATTGTTCCATCATTTTTATATTCATAACAAATACTACTTTTTTGTTTTTTGATTTTTATTTTGTTGCAACTTTAACAAGTTTAGTATTACTGTTTATTAATTTTTTTCATCCTAATCTTAAATTGTAAAAACTTCATTAGCCCTTACTTTTTATAATACTTCAAGCCCCAAATGAGTAGAAGCATAATAATCAAGCAGAGAACAGCGCCAATATAAGCGATTAGTTGTTGGTAAGATTCTCCTGCTGTGACACCTCTATACAAACAAATAATAGACATAAAGCCTGTCAAGCCGATATACATGAGTTGATTGGTTCTAGGGCTAACCAAATCATCATCTTCAAACTCTCTTATTCTCATTTCCCTAGTGAGGTAAACCGTAACCAAAATAGAAGCCAAGTTAATAACCACTAAGAGAAATTGGAAAACTAAGGAAAAATTTAAAAACTGACGAGATAGAAATAGATAAGTAGAGACAAGTAAAGGCAACTGACCTAGGAACAATCTCGCAAAGAAGATGTTCCGTTTTTTAGCAAGAAAAGTTTTCATTTCTTTTCTCCTTTCTTTTTCATGATAGCAAAATAAATCATCACTGCAATCACATAGGCTATGGTATAAAATAGATGATACCAAGCACTCTCCCTAAGCGGATAAAGGAAGATGGACATGATTAGATACAAGATGAAAATAACAAGTATTTTTTTCTTCATAAGATTTCCTCCTAAATGTTTGTTGAGCTAGAACCTTTACACTGCTAGTATAGCACTCATTTTGACCTTGGATCACTCAAATCACGAATGGTCATCAAAACATCTTGAATTGTAAAAAATTTAAAAGCAAGCATGAAAAACATACTTGCCCTTTACACCGTATTGATACCAACTTAATTTGTAGATTTTTTATCCTGCTATCACATATCATTTTGACAGGCGAAACAATATTAAAGAAACTCCACTGTAGATTAAACTAGCGATAAAAAATCTTTTTATCTAATTAGATCTATCTTTATTCTTCTTTGGAGATTTTAAAATTTTTTCCCTAATTAAAGAAGTAATAAAAGAAACAAACATGCCAACAACAAAAACAATAAGAAAACTTTTGAAATCCATAATTACCTCCAAGTACAGTTCCTCTACTTACAGGCTCAAGCCTTTAAGCAAGCATAATAGCCAATGGTAACATTGTTTTTGCATTCACGAGGAATACTCTTTTTATTTTCGTCCTATTACAACCTTAATAAGGTTAGTATACTACTATTTTTTAAAGTTTTCCATCCAAATCATAAATGGTCATCAAAACATCTTGAATTGTAAAAAATGTAAAAAGCAAGCATGAAAAACATGCTTGCCCTAGGGGAACTTACCAACGTAAAGATCCAAAATCGAAAGCTATTCAGCCTTACTTCCGTATGTTCTTATATATTCTCATAATCGCAACAAGGATAGCAGCTGTCCCACTTGCCAAAGCGATAAAGGTAATGATAATGTTGAGGATTTCAGGCGTACTCCCTATTCTGTTGATAAGACGGAGTAGGGATATAACTGTCAACTGAATCAGGAGTATTGATTCTACCCTTACCAATGAAGTCAGTTGATTTTCAACCGCATATAAAAAGGCTGGTAGTAAAACACAGGCTATAGCAATCACAAACAGATTGCTCCCTGTTTCTTCTCCCTTGTTCACCACGGAAAACATGAGAAGATTCGATGCTATAATCAACGTAGAACAGATGATAAAAAAGGATTTCTTATTCATTTAATATACCTCGCATACTATGGTAAAAATCAAACTGGACAAAGACAAACTTTATCTGTTAGCTTCTGCCAATTCTTTTTTCACAAATTTTCTAATAATAAATCTACAGCAAGTGAACCGTTAAAACCTGACGAAAGACTTGATTTTGACAGGTGGTATTGAGACTGGTATTGGGATGACTTTCCACAATTTTCATAACGGTATAGAGACCAACTCCTCTCTCCTCTCCTTTAGAACTTGCTCCAAAGGAGAAGATTTCAGAAATATCGATGCTCTCTTCTTTGATGGAGTTTTCAATGATAAAGGTCTCCTGTTCTCCATTTTTTAAAAAGGCGATTGAAACGTGAGGTTGACTGGCCTCTGCACTGGCTTCAATAGCATTGTCACAAAGGATAGACACAATAGTCAGAAAATCAAGCAGGCTCATCCCCTCAACCTGAATCTCCTCAGGAACTTCGACATTAAAGACAATCTTCTTATCCCTAGCTTTTAGAAATTTCCCTGCTAGAAGGCTTTTGAGGGCTTTATCACGAATATTCACCAATCTGCCCAGGTCATATTTATTGTCCTGCAATTTTTCACTAGAATCCTTTAAGACCGAGTCGTAGACCTCTTTTATCTGATCCATATCCTCCTCTTCAATGCCCAGACGTAAGCTGGTCAAGAGGTTGGTGTAGTCATGGCGAAAGCTCCGTACTTCCTTATAAAGTTCCTCTATATGCCGACTATATCGCTCCATATCTCTGTAGCGCAAGGCCAGCTCTTGGTCCAGTCTCTCATGGAGTTTGTCCTTCAAATAGGAATCCAATTTCTTGATAATCCCCATAAAAAAGAGGAGGTAAAACACTAGAATCAGATGGCGAACAGTCTTTGATTGGATATCGTATGCATATTCAAAGTAAGACAGATTTTCCATGACTAGAAAGTAAGCCCCCATTATCCAGTTAATCTTAGTCAGTGACTGTTGAAAACCTTTATCGAGAAACTCCTTTCTCAATCTAGTAAAATCATAGTCCAACCATTTCAAAAAGACTAATACTATGAAGCAAACGAATAGCATAATCAACAAAAAGAGAGGATTTCCATCTCCATCTACAATCCCTTGCCCCAAAAACGGAAACACAAAATAGGAAACACTTCTGTAAAAGAGATCCATCAATACAATTGGAAAGAGACCATAAAAGAAAAGGAGTTTTTTAGGAAGCCCTCTTAACAGTAAGAAAGATAGACATATACCGAACAAAGGTTCTATAAAATAGGACAAATATTCACTTACATCCAAAAATTGAAAAGTCGCAAAAATGGCCCCTAGAAGAAATTTCAGAAGAAAAGCTTTAAAAATCCTCTCAAAAGTGAGACCAATTCCATCTACCTTAAAGAAAATGACAATTTCTAGTCCATTAATAACAAGAAAATACAACAATATCCAAGCAATGTTCATAAACTCTCCTAGCTCAGTGTAATTTATTGATGGCTTCAGACACTTCCCTGACCTTATAACGCGCAATCATACAGCTTCCGCCATTGGGAAAGTAAAGAAGTTTTTCTTTCTTATCCAAACGAACCACATTGGCAGGATTGATGAGAAAAGAGCGATGGCACTGCAAGAGACGGGGTTCCTGCTTAAAAACCTCCTCTAAACTCGCTGTAAATTCCAGCCTGTCCGTCTTGGTATAGAGAATAACACGATGGGCTCTGGGCGATGTTTCAAGATAGTAAACCTCTTTAAAAGGATACTGGAATTGGGCAAATTTTGATTTAAAGTAAAAGCAATCTTCCGCCAGACTTTTACTGTCTTGACTATTGGCATAGAGGAGGACTGTCTCGATACGAGATTCAAACTCCTCTGCCGAAAGGGCCTTATCAATATAGTCCAGAGCAGACACTTGGTAGCGAAAGGACAGGGGCATAAACTCCGAGTGAGTCGTCACAAAGACAATCAGGGCATAGGGGTCTCGATCCCGAATCTTTCTAGCCACTTCCAGCCCCTTCATCTCTTCATTTCGAATCTCAATATCCAAAAAGAATAGTTGATGGGCCCCCTTCTCATGCACCTCTGCCAGCAGTTGGTCTGGCTTGCCAAAGACTTCAAAAGAACTGGGAGTTATATGATGCTCCTTTAAGAGTTTCTCAATCGTCGTTTCAATTCTAGTCTGTTGGGAAAAATCATCTTCTAAAACAAATATTCTCATCTTCTTACTCTCCTTGTTTCGATTTCTTCCTAAAAAGAGAATAGCAAAAATACTATGATACAAACCCACCAAATCCTAAACAGGCCTTCAACGCTCCTGAAAGGTAGCTTGTTCCTCAAATAAGCATGATAATCTTACAACTATTTTATCATAAAATTTTAACAGTACCATTCAGGAAATTTCAAGGACAATTAAAGATTTGAAGCTGTAAAAAACTCTAAAAATGATAGACTAACAGTATCAAAACACAGTTGCTAGAAACAAGACTGGCACCCAGATTAAAGGAGGATTTCTCATGACAGATACAGACCCTATAAAAAGAGCTCAAACCTTGATTACTGACTTAAACAAAGCCTATCAAGCATGCAAACAGGCAACCGCTGACGACGTCCGCTTTCAGGAGCAATTAAACTCTATTCTTAGCTTTCTAGCCAAGGCTGAGACAGTGGATAATCGAGTCTTGATTGAATTGGAAAAATTTTACCAGACTTCCAGTCTTCTCATGGGACTCAGCGCTCTTGATCCAGATGCTCCTACTCGCGCTGCTTGGCGGGCCTATGACCGTTTCCACTTTGACCAAGTCAAGACCAAGTTGAGTCTCTACGGACCAACAATTCTCTTGTAGAAAATAAAAGAAGCTGAGCTAGAGTGAACTCAACTTCTTTTTTAGTATCATATAAGCAAGTTTTAGTCCTGCATCTGACGTTTTACCTGATAAGGTAAGTACAAGACTAATAAAACCAAACCAGCTCCCAGTAAGGCTAGAAGGGCTATTTTTTCTTGGAAGGTAATCAACCCAACAACTAATTCCACTACTAAGACCAAACTGGTCAATCCTCGGACTACCGCCTGCAAGCCTTTTTCCTTTTGCCCCTTGTCCAGCGGAAAGAGTTGGGTCAAATACTGGTAGTCAAAGGCATGATAGAGGGCCAGCAACTGGAAGAGCAGGAGGTAGTTAAAGAGAACCACCACTGCTGTCGCAATCCAAGCTTGCTCGATAAAGACCTGCGCCAGTATGGACAGCAAGAGAAGACGAAGACTGAGGGAAAAGTGGTCTCCATTTCGTAGATAAGAACGCAGATAGAGATTTTGCCAAATCTTTCCAGGCACCTTCTGAACAACCTTTAGGATAAAGTCCAGATAGGCACGACGCTTGACGCTGTTTGAAATTCCCTTTACCTGGGTAAAGAGGGCAAAGAAACGAAGTAAGACTTGCTTGCGCTTGCTTTCTTGGGAAATGACATAGTCCCAGTTCAGTCCAGTTTCAGTAAAAAATTTACTGGCCTTTTGACGAAAGAGGAAATATTTACCTAACCCAAACAAAAGCACATAGATTAGGAAGACAGGCAAGCCATAACCCATTGCCAAAAATAAAGGCGCAAATAACAGCAAGAAAAGGGTCTGGACAAAGAGCCAAAAGACTAGGGAAATGCCAGTTTGACGCTTAAGATGGAGCTTGATTTCCTCTTCTCCGACCAAGAGAAAGAGCTTGTCTGGAGCCTCCATATAGGTGGCAATTCCTCCCCAAAGCAAAAGCAAAACAGAGGTAATTCCTACAAACAAAAGGATAGGCCAATGATTTTCAGGAAAATGTTGTAAGAGTTGACTGTACTGGTAAGCTAAAAACCCCAGCAGGACAAGCAGGAACAATACAAAGTGGTCATTGAGAACATAGCGCAAATAACCAAGACACTCCTTACGAAAAGCCTGCTTTCTCTTTAAAAACAAGTCTTTCATAGCTCCTCCTCTTTGGTCAGAGCCAAGTAAATATCATTTAAACTAGCCTCAGGCATATCAAAGGCTTCGCGCAGTTGCAGGAGATTCCCCTTGGCACGCACCTCTCCCTTGTGGAGAATAACAAAGGCATCACACATCTTCTCCGCCGAATCCAGCACGTGAGTACTCATGAGAATAGACTTACCCTTTTGCTTTTCCACTTCCAAAAGCTGAATCAAGTCAGCAATAGCCAGCGGATCGAGCCCAAGGAAAGGCTCATCCACGATGAAAAGACTTGGATCCACCACAAAAGCACATATAATCATGACTTTCTGCTTCATCCCTTTTGAAAAATAAACAGGAAACCAGTCTAATTTCTGGTCCAGACGGAACATTTTTAACAGAGGTTCCACTCGCTCAAAAGCCACTTTCTGCTCAATACCATAAGCCATAGCAACCGTTTCGATATGCTCTCTGAGGGTCAATTCCTCATACAGGCTAGGTGTCTCAGGAATGTAGCCAATTTGCTTGCGGTAGCTCGTTGCATCTTCTTGCAGGGTCAAGCCATTGATATTGATGGAACCACTATAAGGTGTCAAGAGACCAATAATCTCATTAATAGTCGTCGATTTCCCAGCACCATTGAGACCAATCAGACCGACCAACTGCCCACTTTCAACAGTAAAGGACACATCTTTCAAGACAGGGACATGGACATAGCCACCTGTCAGGTTTTTAATTTCTAACATATTTTCTCCAAATCTGGTATAATGTAGCTATATTATATCAAAATTCAATACAGTAGAGGTAGATTTTATGTCAGATTGCATTTTTTGTAAAATCATTGCAGGGGAAATTCCTGCTTCAAAAGTATACGAAGATGAGCAGGTTCTTGCCTTTCTTGATATCTCTCAAGTGACACCAGGACACACCTTGGTCGTGCCCAAAGAACACTATCGCAATCTTTTGGAAATGGACGCTACTAGCGCCAGCCAACTCTTTGCCCAAGTACCAAAAGTAGCTCAAAAAGTCATGAAAGCTACCAAGGCTGCTGGTATGAATATCATTGCCAACTGTGAAGAAATCGCAGGGCAAACCGTCTTTCATACCCACGTTCACCTCGTGCCTCGCTACAGTGCGGACGATGACCTCAAGATTGATTTTATCGCCCACGAACCTGACTTTGACAAACTTGCTCAAGTCGCTGAAACTATCAAAAACGCCTAAGGAGTTGCTATGAAATTATCCAATCTACTGCTATTTGCAGGAGCTGCAGCTGGAAGTTATCTGGTTACAAAAAATCGCCAAACCATCACGGATGAAGTCTTGAATACCACTGACCGCGTTCAAGCTATCAAGGATGATGTGGATATTATCCAAAATAGCCTGCAAATCATCGACCAACAAAAAGAACTCATCAAAGAATACCAAGAAGACCTCACCTACAAGTTTAAGGTCTTGGAAAAAGATATCCAGACTCGAATGGCGCTTCTCCAAGAAGAAAAAGCAAGGAAATGAAAGTCTCCAACTTTACTGGAATCCCCTTAGCTACATTTAGGATTACTAGATCCTAACAGAATAGAAAGGGAATAATCATGAAAAACTTCTTAAAAGATCTGGCTAAGATCATCCTGATCCCTTGTGGTTGCCTTACCCTTCTTGCCGCCCTAGCATTTCTACTACTATTCTTTACTTTCAGAGCCTCACCGAGTGACATCCGAAAAGGGAACGAAGACTTAAAACAAATCTTTACCTCCCTTGACATGCCTCCTAAGAAAGTAAAATCAAATGGAAGATATAAATACGAAGGTGGGGGCTTAATTTTTTATGTTACTTTCTCAGATGAGGTCATCAATAGTCACCCTGTCCTAAAAGAAAGTCCAAAACTCACCAAAAACCAACTCGAAGTCTATGTCGTACTGACAGGAGATATCTCCTACTATAAAGTAGGGGATAACTTGTTCAATCATGGTTTATTGCAATTTTTAGAGAAGGAAAGTAGGAATTATTTACAAGAAATCGGAAAGAAACCAAATCCTGATTACTCAGTTCTATATTGGAAGGATCAGGAAAGTCTAAAAAAGGGAATTGCTTTCTATGAAAAAGCCTTGACTTTGGTGGATATTCAGGATAACTCAGCAATCAACCATATTGATACCGTTACCATTAAGCCTGGTAAGGAAGCAGAATTCAAGCAACTTATCCAGGAGATGGATGCAGCTGGCTTGCTCAAGCAAAAGTATAAATAATAGGCTAACTGGAAAATGATTTTTCGACGCTAAATCTTCAAAGACAAGACAAAAAGAGCCCAACGGCTCTTTTTACTTTTATTCTCCTTCAAAAGCATCTTTAATATGGTCAAAGAAGCCTTTTTTCTTTGGATTGACTTTTAAATCACCCGCAGCTGCGAATTCTTTCAAGGCTGCTTTTTGGCGGTCGTTCAAGCCTGTCGGTGTTACGACATTGACGGTAACGTATTGGTCACCAACTGCACCACCACGAAGGCTCGGAGCTCCTTTTCCACGTAGACGGAATTTCTTACCAGTCTGAGTTCCCTCTGGGATAACCAATTCAACATCACCATGAACCGTTGGGATATCAACTGTATCACCAAGAGCTGCTTGGACAAAGTTAAGGTTCAGATTATAGAAGATAGTGGTTCCTTCACGTTCAAATTTGTCGCTGGCTTCCACAGAAACCACTACATACAAGTCACCATAAGGTCCACCGTTAAATCCAGCTTCACCTTGACCCGCTAGGCGAATTTGTTGACCAGTTTCCACACCAGCAGGGATTTTTACATGTACACTATGGGCTTGTTTTTCATGACCTGTTCCGTGACAAGTGGTACATGGATCTTTGATTTCTTTTCCGCGACCATGACAGACGTCACAGGTTACTTGGCGACGCATCATACCAAGCGGAGTCTGCGTATCGACGTTAATAACACCAGCGCCATGACAGCGTCCACAAGTGACTGGACTTGTTCCTGGTTTAGCGCCTGAGCCATTACATGTACTACAGCTTGCTTCACGATTGTACTTAACCTCTTTTTCAGCTCCAAAAATAGCTTCTTCAAAGGTCAAATTCACACGGTATTGGAGGTCATCCCCCTGACGAGGAGCATTTGGATTGCGCGAAGCACCGCCTCCGCCGAAGAAACTTGAGAAAATATCCTCAAAACCACCGAAGCCTCCTGCCCCATCGAAACCGCCGAAACCACCAGCTCCACCAAAACCACCGTTGGCTCCAGCAGCACCGTATTGGTCATAGGCAGCACGTTTTTGGTCGTCACTCAAAGTCTCATAAGCTTCCTGAACTTCCTTGTACTTTTCCTCAGCACCAGGCTCCTTATTGATATCTGGGTGATATTTTTTCGAAAGCTTACGATAAGCCTTTTTGATTTCGTCTGCCGAAGCGTTTTTTGACACCCCCAGACGATCATAAAATTCAGTATTGTTCATACAAGATACCAAGACCGTAAAATTCGACTGAAAAATAGGAAATCTGACGCTGGAGCGATGCTCCTAGACAGATTTATCTTTTTTCCGAGAATTTAGGTCGGGTTCAATTCCTTTCTTTTATATTGAGTTAGAAATTCTGGAACCCGTGTTCAATTCCCTGAACACCTTTGTTCCTTTCTATAATTTTCATGTAAATCTTTAGAGGCTGTTTTCTATACTCTGCTTCACTTGATTAAACTCTTCATCTGATAGAGTAAATATCAAATCCTCTTCAGCATACTCGTTCTGTTCTTTAAAATAGTTGTCCGTACTCTCTGCCAACCCTAAACCGAAAATCACTTTTCTTGCAAACTCTTGATGTGCAAAACCAATAGCCGTAATGATTTGTTTATCTTGGACAAGAACTTTCGGTTGGAAATTCTCACGTGGAAGAAATTCAAAATAGTCAAAGAAGTTTTGCCAAATTCCACCTGTAAATTTCGTGTTGTTCAACAAGCCTGCTTTCGCCAATAAAAGAGGCGCTGAAGAAATAGCTGCAATTAGGATATCTTGCTCATTAAGACTTCTCAAAAACGAGATCAATTTCTCATCTTGTAGAGCAGGACCTATATTTACCATTCCTGGCAAAATCACACAAGAATAATCTTCTATACGGATCTGATCCAATATTTTCGTCGGTTGACAGGGCAAACCATCCTCAGAGACCACCATCGAATTCTTAGAAGCTACATAATCAATCGTGATATCAAAAGACAGAGCTAAAGTACTTGTTAAAGTGGTTATCTCATAAAGAGAGAAATTAGGATAAATGATACAAAGTACTTTTTTCATACGCAACATCCTCTATTTTATCGAAAAACAGAGGCTGGGTTGCAACCTCTGGATTTCTTCCTATCATTACGACGTTCAAAAATAAAGTCGATTATACTTTGTTTTTGAACTAGTAAGGAGTTTAGACAAGTCACCATAGCTATTGCCGCAGAATGACAATCACTTTAGTGATTAGTCATTCTTAACGAGTTAGGCTTAACTGAGTTTCGGCTAAAAACTTCGGAAAAAAGATAAGCCATCTTTTGTGCATCGCACAAGGCGATGGCTTCCTATTTTTCTTTCGTTTTCTTAACGCCTCAACATCTTACTTTTCAGTAAACTCTCCGTCTACGACGTCATCGCCTGCGTTTCCTGTTGCTTGTGCGCCTTCTGCTCCTGCTTGAGCTTGTTGGGCTGCTGCAGCTTGTTCGTAGAGTTTAACAGCAAGGCCTTGAGCTTTTTCGTTCAATGCTTCAAGTTTTGCTTTCATGTCGTCCAAGTTGTTATCTTCTTGCGCTTTCTTAAGGTCATCAAGGGCAGCTTGGGCAGCATCACGTTCTGCATCGAAGCCTTTGCCTTCAGTTTCTTTGATTGTCTTTTCAGTCGCAAAGATAGCTTGGTCTACTTCGTTACGAAGGTCTACTTCTTCTTTACGTTTCTTATCTGCTTCAGCGTTTGCTTCTGCATCTTTCATCATGCGGTCAATTTCTTCATCAGTCAAACCTGAGTTAGATTGGATGACAATAGTTTGTTCTTTTTGAGTTCCAAGGTCTTTAGCCTTAACAGAAACGATACCGTTCTTGTCGATGTCAAATGTTACTTCGATTTGAGGAATTCCACGAGGTGCAGCTGGGATATCTGTCAATTGGAAACGTCCAAGAGTCTTGTTATCTGCTGCCATTGGGCGTTCACCTTGAAGAACGTGGATATCAACGGCTGGTTGGTTGTCTGCTGCTGTTGAGAAAACTTGTGATTTAGATGTTGGAATTGTTGTGTTACGGTCGATGAGTTTTGTGAAGACACCACCCATTGTTTCGATACCAAGTGACAATGGTGTTACGTCAAGAAGGACAACGTCTTTGACATCACCAGTAATGACACCACCTTGGATAGCAGCACCCATAGCAACTACTTCATCAGGGTTTACTGATTTGTTTGGTTCTTTACCAGTTTCAGCTTTAACAGCTTCTACAACGGCTGGGATACGAGTTGAACCACCAACAAGGATAACTTCATCGATTTCTGACAAGCTCAAACCTGCATCTGAAAGGGCTTGACGAACTGGAACTTTTGTACGTTCTACAAGGTCACGAGTCAAATCGTCAAATTTCGCACGAGTCAAAGTCATTTCCAAGTGAAGCGGTCCAGCCTCACCAGCAGTGATAAATGGCAAGCTGATTTGTGTTGAAGTTACACCAGAAAGGTCTTTCTTCGCTTTTTCAGCTGCATCTTTCAAACGTTGCATTGCCATCTTGTCAGTAGACAAGTCAATACCGTTTTCTTTCTTGAATTCTGCTACCAAGTGGTCGATGATTTTTTGGTCAAAGTCATCACCACCGAGTTTGTTGTCCCCTGCAGTTGACAATACATCGAAGACACCGTCACCCAATTCAAGGATAGAGACGTCGAATGTACCACCACCAAGGTCAAATACCAAGATTTTTTCTTCTTTGTCAGTCTTGTCCAAACCGTAAGCAAGAGCGGCTGCAGTTGGTTCGTTGACGATACGTTCTACTTCAAGACCAGCGATTTTACCAGCGTCTTTTGTCGCTTGACGTTGAGCATCGTTGAAGTAAGCTGGAACTGTGATAACTGCTTTAGTTACTTTTTCACCAAGGTAGTCTTCAGCGTAGCCTTTCAAATATTGAAGAATCATAGCTGAGATTTCTTGTGGAGTGTATTCTTTTCCGTTAGCAGAAACTTTTTCAGAAGTTCCCATTTTAGATTTGATAGAGATGACTGTATCTGGGTTGGTAACTGCTTGACGTTTCGCAGCATCCCCAACGATGATTTCTCCGTTTTTGAATGAGACTACAGATGGAGTTGTGCGGTTTCCTTCTGGGTTTGCGATGATTTTGCTTTCAGTTCCTTCAAGAACTGCAACTGCTGAGTTTGTTGTACCTAAGTCAATACCGATAATTTTAGACATGTGTTTTTCTCCTTGTTATTTTAATTCTAATTTTGATTTTTTTGATATTCCCCTTAAGTGGTGGGGACGTGAGCAACTCCCTACGGGATTTCATCACTTATTTTTGAGCCTATTGTCTCAAAAATCCCCTGTTTCAGTAGCAAAAGCTACTGAAACTTTCACCACGGCGTGCAATATCTTCCTTGCAAGCCTCCGGCTTGCTTTTTATCTTTCTTTCATAGTTTAGTGTCGTTTCGGACAAGTTTTTAAGATTTCTAGCTTAGCTATAAACTACTACCATGGCTGGGCGAAGGATGCGGTCATGGAGTTTGTAGCCTTTTTGGAAGACTTGGGCGATGGTATCTGCTGGGTGGTCATCGTCTGCTGGGAGAGTTTGGATGGCCATATGGTAGTTATGGTCAAATTCACCGTCAGCTGCGATTTCTTCGATTCCTTCTTCTTTCAAAGCATGAATCAAGCTTTCTTGCACCATTTCCAAGCCCTTCTTCACATCATCTGTCAAACCTTCAACTGCGAGTGCACGCTCAAGGTTGTCCAAAGAAGGGAGAATCGCTTTTGCCAAGTCCTGGCTACGGTAACGTTGCAAGTTTTGACGCTCTTCATTGGCACGACGTTGGATATTTTGCATTTCCGCATGAGCACGAAGGTATTTATTTTCGAACTCATCTGCACGTTCATTTGCCAAGTCCAACTCAGACTTTTCAGGAGTTGTTTCTTCAGCTGTTTCCACAACTTCCTCTTCTTGAACTTCTTCTACTTCTTCATTTTTTATATCTTGGGCCATTTTCGCCTCCTTTAATGATTTCAATCTTAATGTACTTCGTAATGATTACTGCTGAGGTAGCGGTAAAAATCTGTCAACTTCATGGTCAAAACACGATTGACTACATTGACTTGGTTGATTAGTTGCTGATAATCCAGATTAACTGGACCGATAATGGCTAGAATTCCAACTCCCCGATAAGGAATGAGGAACTTGCTACTAATCACCGCTAGGTCAGCTAGACAGGACTCTTGACTGTCTGCAACACGGACGTTTTGCATCTGATCTTCACGTAACCCCTCACGAATCTCCAGAGCTACCTTTTGCGGTTGATCAAAGAACTGATAAGCTGCTAGATTGGCAAAATTCAAGAGATTGACCTTGCCCGCCACCACAATGTTTTCGTTGAACATTTCCTTAAAGATATGTTCAAAGAGATCGATAACATTATCCGTTGTTGTAAAGTAACGCTGGATAATCTGCGGAATCTCCGTCCGAATCTTGTAGTGAATATCTAGAACGGTGTGGCCGAGGAAACGTTCCTGAATGATGCTCTTCAGTTTCAGCAAATCCTCCTGCAAAAAGTTCCTTGGAATCAGAAACTGACTGGTAACCGTTCGTGACTCGTCTAGGGTAAATACTGCCAAGGCTGTATGTTGGCCCAAAACAACGATATCAAAGGCTGTCAAACGTTGCCTGCTCGGCTCAACATCCAGTGCTACTACCGTACAGCCACTCAAGTCTGTCAGTAGGTTAGCAGCCTCTTGCAGAATATCCTCCAATTTGAAGAATTCCTGATCAAAGGCTTTGACAATCTCATATACCTCATTTTCAGCCAATCGGTCAAAATCAAGTGAGTGTTTCACATAGTACTGAAAACCAGCAACACTTGGCATCCGACCACTTGAAGTATGAGCCTTCTCAAGCAATCCTTGCTTTTCTAAAGCCGCCATGTCATTACGAATGGTTGCACTGCTAGAGTTAATAGACTCTTGCAGGGCTTTGGATCCGACAGGTTCGTGCGTTTTGGTAAAGATGTCAATAATCAGATTTAAAATATCCTGCTGACGCTCTGTAACCACCTCATCACTCCTCTCTGTCTGATTGATTAGCACTCGACACACTCAAGTGCTAACTTATGATTCTATTATACACCCTTAGAAGAGAAAGTCAAGACAAAAACTCAAAAAATTAGCACTCTTTTACCAAGAGTGCTAAAAATCAGTCTGAAGACCTAGAGCTTTACCTTCCATCTACTCGGTATTTCTTTTTAAGTCTGAAAAAACCATGGATTAGATAAGAAATCATTAAAGCATATAAAAGAAAAATAACGAAGAAAGACATAGAAAGTTCTTCTTTAAATAAACTTATACAAACAACCAAACCACCTAAGAAAGTAGCTGCACATGAACGAAGTCTATATCGCATGACTTCCCATCTGCTCTCCTTAGCCATATAGACTTGATCCTCTGGAAGTAAATCAGAAGACGATTTACGAAGAATTGAACAAAAACCTGCTTCTATTAATTCCCAACCTCTATCTCTAAAATCTTGTAGTTCATGCTTATATTTTTTAAGAAATCTAGAATCATAGATACAATAGATGACATCGTCTGGTTGACATTGGTCAAAATAGAACAAACCAAAACGACTCCTTCTATACCTCCAACCTTTCAAGTGCATCTCATGTAAATATTCTTCTTTCTTATCCAAATCAACAATGGTGAAAATCCGAAATTGCTTTTTATTTATCATGACTTCCCCTCCAATTTTGAGCATACCTACCCTATCATAAATCTGATAATTCCTTCTTTTTATGCCATAACTTCCAGCTAATATAGGCAACTATTAACAAAAGGATTAAAGACAAGAAAATATCTAGCCCGACCGCAAATAAACTCCATAGACCATACGCATTACTTTTATTGAGCAACTTAAGTAAGAATGGTATATGTATGGCTAGCAAAAGTAAAACAGGTACTAATCGCAGTCTTAAAATGCGATTAACCATAGCTAACTTCCCGGCCGCGTCATTATAAATTTCAAACTCTGCATCCGATTCAATTTCAGAATGTACTTTTCTAAAATAGGAAAAACTATTAAAGTCTGTAATATGCTCCCAGCCACAGTCTTTAAACAGTTGTAAATAGGAAGCTCTCTCTGATTTTTCCATTGGGTAAAAGTCCAACTGATAAGACACTTGCTCAGGGTGACACTTTTCAAAGGTATACTTAACTGCAAACAATAAGATAGAATAGCTTACTTTCCTAAGTTTCCAGCCCTTAGCATGCATTTCTCTAAAGTATAGAGCCTCTCTCTCATAATCCGCAATTGTAAAAATTCGATAAACAATTTTCTTTTCCATCATCCTTCCTCCCGACTGTTTCTATAGAGCCGTTCAATACGTTTCAATTCAATATCTAAGACTTTTCGTCCCAAGTCTGTAATCTGATAGATTTTCCGTTTTTCCTCTTCTCGGACAAAGAAAATCAAACCATCCTTTTCCATTTTTGACAAGGTTCCATACATAGTTCCAGGACTAATCGAAACTTGCGAATCTGTCATCTCCTTGACCTTTTGCGTAATACTATAACCATGACCTTCCTTTTGCAGACAGAACAAGATATAAAAACCCGTTTCCGTCATGGGAAGATAAACTCGACGAATCTTATCCGTTAATTCCATTTGTAGTCACCTCCTATCCAGTTCGATATATCGCACTTCGTTATATAAAATATATCACACCTCGATATAAAACGCAAGAAAAAAGATCACCCACAGGCAATCTTTCTTCTATATTAGTAAAGGTCTAAATAATTATCAATTTCCCATTGTGAAACGAAGGTTGCATAACTTGCCCATTCGATTCGTTTAGCTTCAAGGAAACTAGTATAGATATGTTCTCCAAGAGCCGCTCTGACAACTTCATCTTCAGTCAGAGCTTTCAAAGCGTTGTGAAGGGTTGATGGAAGGTCTGTAATACCAGCTTCCTTGCGCTCTTCTGCTGTCATGATGTAGATATTTTCTTCGATAGGAGCTGGTGCTTCGATTTTATTTTCAATACCATGCAAACCAACTTCCAAAAGAACAGCCATAGCGATGTAAGGGTTCGCCATTGGATCCACTGAACGCAACTCAAGACGAGTTCCCATACCACGTGAAGCAGGCACGCGCACAAGTGGCGAACGGTTACGACCAGCCCAAGCAATGTAAACAGGCGCTTCATAACCTGGAACCAAACGTTTGTATGAGTTAACCGTTGGGTTCATGATAGCAGTATAGTTGTAGGCATGCTTGATCAAACCGCCAAGGAAATGGTAGGCCGTTTCTGACAACTGCATTCCTTTTGGATCATTTGGATCAAAGAAGGCGTTATTCCCTTCTGCATCAAACAAGGACATATTACAGTGCATACCTGAGCCAGCAATACCAAATTTTGGCTTCGCCATAAAGGTTGCGTAAAGTCCGTGTTTGCGAGCAATGGTTTTAACAACAAGTTTAAAGATTTGAATCTTATCACAAGCACGGAGGACTTCATCATACTTAAAGTCAATCTCATGTTGTCCAACCGCAACCTCGTGGTGACTCGCTTCTACTTCAAATCCCATTTTGGTCAAGACATTCACAATCTCTCGACGTGTATTGTCCGCAAGGTCCGTAGGCGCCAAATCAAAGTAGCCACCCTTGTCATTCACTTCAAGTGTTGGGTCTCCATTTTCATCCAACTTAAATAGGAAGAATTCTGGCTCTGGCCCAAGGTTGAAGGACTTGAATCCTACTTCTTCCATGTGATGAAGAGCACGCTTCAAATTACCACGAGGGTCACCTGCAAATGGTTCACCTTCTGTTGTATAGACATCACAGATCAAACCTGCAACACTTCCATTTTCATCTCCCCACGGGAAGACTGTCCATGTATCCAAGTCTGGGTACAAGTACATATCCGACTCATTGATACGTACAAAACCTTCAATAGAAGATCCATCAAACATAGCCTTATTTGACAAGACTTTATCTAACTGTTCATCTGTAGCAGGAATTTCGACGTTTTTCATGGTTCCCAAAATATCTGAGAACATAAGACGAATAAAGGTAACATTTTTTTCCTTGACTTCACGACGAATATCTGCAGCTGTGATTGGCATGAGTTTTCTCCTTAATGTATGACTACTTGCGGTTGCCTAACCGCGACCAAAAGGTGACCGTACTGAAGCAAAGCGACCCTGTTGGAGGAGTTCATTGTGAAGTGCACGACGTACTTCAGTCTGACTAACCGCTTTCTTGGATTTCGCTTCACGTTCAGCATATTTTTTCTTAATGGCAGCGATATTATAACCTTCAGAGATATAATCTTTGATTTCAAGCAGACGATCCATGTCATTCAAGGAATACATGCGACGGTTTCCTTCGTTTCGATCAGGCTTAATCAACTCTTGATCTTCATAATAACGAATCTGACGCGCCGATAGATCGGTCAACTTCATAACACTGCCGATAGGAAAAACAGCCATATTTCGGCGAAATTCTTTTTCCTTCATTTACAATTTCCTTCTTTCTGTCTATTATAGTCTAAAAAAAGACAAACGTCAATTGATAATGTTATAAAATGTAACATTATTTTTCTTTTTTCTCTAAAAAGAGCCGAATACGATCAATATCGTAATTCACGAGAATTGCGACAAAAACTCCCATGAAAGTTTCTGACACACGCGCAAACACGTACAAAATTGTTTCGCCGCTCGGAATCGATAGGGTAATGATTAACATAGCTGCTACACCACCAATAACCCCTGCTTTGTTATTCATGGCTACATTTGTCATAATGGTTAACATGGTGCAGATTGGAACAACTACCAAGGTCACCCAAAAGGCTTCGTGGAAAAAGGTATTTAATAAGAAGAAGACCAAGGCATAGAGACCACCGATACTATTTCCTAGAATACGCGAAGTCCCAAAATGGACACTCTTATCAAAACTCTCCCTCAGGCTAAAAACGGCTGTCAAAGCACCAATTTGAAGACCTTTCCAGCCAAAAAAGCCAAAAATCAAGAGAACTAGAAAAACAGCAATACCTGTTTTAAAGGTTCGCATACCAAGTCTGAACTGGGATTTATCGAATTTATATTTTTTAAAATAACTCATAATCTCAACTTTCTATTTCCATTTTATCATAAATTGGCTGATTTTATGAGCAATAGTTGAGAGGAAGCGTTTTTATTTTAAGCAAAAGAAAAGAGGAACTTTCATCCCTCTCATCTTTGATTCATTTAGAAAATCTTATTTTTCTGTCAAAGCTGCAAGTCCTGGAAGAACTTTACCTTCAAGAAGTTCCATTGATGCTCCACCACCAGTAGAGATCCATGAGAATTTGTCTGCACGGCCAAGGTTAATCGCTGCGGCAGCTGAGTCACCACCACCGATGATTGATTTAACGCCTGGTTGTTTCACGATAGCGTCCATCACACCGATTGTACCAGCTTGGAAGTCTGGGTTTTCAAATACACCCATAGGTCCGTTCCATACAACTGTTTTCGCACCAGTCAAAGCTTCGTCAAATTTAGCGATAGATTTTGGACCGATGTCAAGACCAAGGAAGCCTTCAGAAACTGCTTCACCTTCAGTGTCACGCACTTCAGTGTAACCAGAAAATGCGTTAGCTTCTTTTGAGTCAACTGGCAAGATCAATTTACCGTTTGCTTTTTCAAGAAGAGCTTTCGCAACATCCAATTTGTCTTCTTCTACAAGTGAGTTACCGATTTCGATACCTTGTGCTTTGTAGAATGTGTAAGTCATACCACCACCGATAAGGACTTTATCAGCTTTTTCAAGCAAGTTTTCGATAACACCGATCTTGTCTGAAACTTTTGAACCACCAAGGATAGCCACGAATGGACGTTCTGGAGTTTCAACTGCTTCTTGGATGTAGGCAATTTCGTTTTCAAGAAGGAAACCAGCAACTGCTTTTTCAACGTTTGCTGAGATACCAACGTTAGATGCGTGTGCACGGTGAGCTGTACCGAATGCATCGTTTACGAAGATACCATCTCCAAGTGATGCCCAGTATTTACCAAGTTCAGGATCGTTTTTAGATTCTTTCTTGCCGTCAACATCTTCGTAACGAGTGTTTTCAACCAAAAGAACTTGTCCATCTTCAAGAGCGTTGATAGCTGCTTCCAATTCAGCACCACGAGTTACACCTGGAAAAACAACATCTTGACCAAGTTTTGCCGCCAAGTCTGCCGCTACAGGAGCAAGTGATTTACCAGCTTTATCAGCTTCTTCTTTCACACGTCCAAGGTGAGAGAAAAGAATTGCACGTCCACCTTGTTCGATGATGTACTTAATAGTTGGAAGAGCTGCTGTGATACGGTTGTCGTTAGTGATTACGCCATCTTTCAATGGTACGTTGAAGTCAACACGAACGAGGACTTTTTTACCTTTCAAGTCAACGTCTTTAACAGTAAGTTTTGCCATGTTACAAAAACCCCTTTATTTATTTTATTCGAAACTATTATATCACACTTTGGAAATATAAGGAAAGATTTCACAAGATTTTTCGATATTTAATCTTTGTGACATCCTAGAGTATATTATTTTTGCTTTTTCTAACGAATTTTCTTTCTAAAATCTTAGCTTAACACTTGTTAGATTTACTTTTATCCTTTAAAATAGAATAGGAGAAATTCCGTTATTATTTTTCGGAGGAAAAAGAAATGTCCATTAATTGGCAGGAAATTTTATTTCACTTTTTAGGTGGTCTGGGACTATTCTTATATAGTATCAAGACCATGGGAGACGGTTTGCAACAAGCTGCTGGAGATCGCCTTCGGTTTTACATTGACAAATATACCAGCAATCCGTTCTTCGGTGTGCTAGTTGGTATCGGTATGACGGCACTAATTCAGTCAAGTTCTGGTGTCACAGTCATTACAGTGGGGCTAGTCAGCGCAGGACTTTTGACCTTGCGTCAAGCTATCGGTATTGTCATGGGTGCCAATATTGGAACTACCGTTACATCCTTTATCATCGGTTTTAAGCTAGGAGATTACGCCTTACCAATGCTTTTCATCGGAGCGATTTGTCTCTTCTTCACCAAGAATCGCTCTATCAATAACATCGGACGTATCATTTTTGGTGTAGGTGGTATCTTCTTCGCTCTCAATCTTATGAGCGGTGCAATGGAACCTCTAAAAGACCTGCAAGTCTTTAGAGACTATATGGTTGAACTAAGTAAGAGTCCTATTCTAGGTGTCTTTGTCGGAACTGGACTAACCCTACTCATTCAAGCTTCTTCCGCAACTATCGGTATCCTACAGAATCTTTACGCAAGTGGTTTGATTGATCTACAAGGTGCCCTACCAGTCTTGTTTGGTGATAATATCGGAACGACCATTACAGCTATTATTGCTTCTCTTGGAGCCAATATCGCTGCCAAACGTGTTGCTGGTGCCCATGTCGCCTTTAACGTGATTGGTACGGTTATCTGTATTGTCTTCCTTGTACCTTTCACTGGCTTGATTCAATGGTTTGAATCTACACTCAATCTGGCTCCAGAAATGACCATTGCCTTCGCCCACGGAACCTTTAATATCACAAATACTATTATCCAATTTCCATTCATCGGAGCCTTGGCTTACTTTGTAACCAAGCTCATCCCTGGTGAAGACGAAGTTGTCAAGTACGAGCCACTTTATCTTGATGAGCATTTGATTAAACAAGCTCCATCAATCGCTCTCGGAAATGCCAAAAAAGAACTCCTTCACTTGGGAAATTATGCTTCTAAAGCCTTTGATCTTTCATACAACTACATCATTGACCTCAATGAAAAGGTTGCTGAAAAAGGCCACAAGACAGAAGAAGCCATCAATACCATTGATGAAAAATTGACTCGTTACCTTATTACTCTTTCAAGTGAAGCCCTTAGCCAGAAAGAAAGTGAAGTGCTGACCAACATCCTGGATTCATCCCGTGATTTGGAAAGAATTGGGGACCACGCAGAAGCTCTTCTCAACCTGACTGACTATCTTCAACGTAAAAATGTTGAGTTCTCTGAAGCTGCTTTACAAGAACTAGCTGATATCTATCAAAAAACCACTGGCTTTATCAAGGATGCCCTTGATAGCGTGGAAAACAACGATATTGAAAAAGCTCAAAGTCTGATTGAACGCCATAAAGAAATCAACAATATGGAACGTGTTCTCAGAAAGACACACATCAAGCGCCTCAACAAGGGCGAGTGTTCAACACAAGCTGGGGTCAACTTTATCGATATCATTTCCCACTACACTCGAGTGTCTGACCACGCTATGAATCTTGCTGAAAAAGTCATCGCTGAACAAATCTAAGAACCAAGAAGCTATCCTAAATAGGATGGCTTTTTCCTTTTCCTAACCAAGAATTACTCTTCTACCATATAGAAAAATGCTTTGATTCACAATGGAATCAAAGCATTTTAAAGAGCTCCCCGTACATAAGCGCAGAAGCCGCAGTTCCTCTGTACTTGGCTTCTTCTCTTTTGATAAAGCGAGCCAAGTTGAGCAACTCAGGTGCCGGATGTTTGGGATTTAGGAGCAATTCACGATTGACTAGACCCGAGAGACGAACTGCCAGCAATTGCTCATTTGTAGTAGGCAGTTTTTTAGCAGTCTCTAGGAGAGCAGCAACTAAATCTTCACTCAAATCATGTCGAGCATGATTGTAAAGATTTTTTACAAGGCTTTCTAGGTTTGGTTCTACCATCCCTACCACCTCCCTTATGGTTTAATAATTTTTAATCAAGTCAACTGTTGAACGATCCAATTTCTTGACCAAGGCTTGCAAGAAAGCTTGCGCTTCTAAGAAGTCATCCATAGCGTAGAGGGTTTGATGAGAATGGATATAACGAGCGCAAACACCGATTGTTGTAGATGGGACACCACCATTTTTCAGATGAGCTGCGCCAGCGTCTGTTCCACCTTTACCACAGTAGTATTGGTACTTGATACCAGCTTCTTCAGCCGTTGTCAAAAGGAAATCCTTCATTCCTGGGAGAAGCAAGTGACCTGGATCGTAGAAACGAATCAAGGTTCCATCCCCAATCTTGCCTTGACCGCCATAAACATCACCTGCTGGTGAACAGTCAACTGCGAGGAAGACTTCTGGATCAAACTTGGTTGTAGATGTATGAGCACCGCGGAGACCAACTTCTTCTTGGACGTTAGAACCCAGATAGAGTTCATTGCCAAGTTTTTGACCTGACAGGGCTTCTGCTAACTCACTAACCATGAGCACACCGTAGCGATTGTCCCAAGCTTTTGAGATGATATTTTTTTCATTGGCTGTTAAGATTGCAGAACTATCTGGTACGATGGTGTCGCCAGGACGGATGCCAAAACTTTCTGCCTCAGCCTTGTCCGCAAAACCACCATCAAAGACGATATCTGCAATAGCAGGCATGGTTGGTCCGCCCTTACCACGAGTCAAATGTGGCGGAACAGAACCTGAAATCACAGGAATTTCACGACCGTCAAGAGTCAAGAGTTTGAAACGTTGGCTGCTGACTACCATGGGGTTCCAGCCACCAATTTCTACGACACGGAAGGTGCCGTCTGGCTTAATCTCGCTGACCATAAAACCAACTTCATCCATGTGAGAAGCAACCAAAACGCGTGGCGCATCCGCAGCTTCTGAATGTTTAATCCCGAAAATACCACCCAAGCCATCTGTCACCACTTCATCCACGTGCGGTGTCAACTTTTCACGAAGATAAGCACGGACAGGTGCTTCATGACCTGAGATAGCAGCAAGTTCTGTTACTTCTTTGATTTTTGAAAATAATGTTGTCATTTCAGTTCCTTCTTTCTTTCATCCATTTTACCACTTTTTATAGGAGAAGGATAGCGGGAAGGTGGATTGGGTTTTGCAAGTTTATCCTATAAAAGAGGGATTTAGCACTTGTTTCAGGAATTTTTCTTTCTTTTTTACATTAAATTGTCAGAAAATTTATTGACAGATTAAATAAATCGTGTTACAGTAATATCCGCAGGTATCTTTCGATACCAAATCTACATGAAAGGACGGGGTATGAAACTTTCTCATTATTTAATTGGCTTACTTCTAGTCCTAGTCTTTCTCTCTATTAGCATTGGGACCAGTGATTTTTCATGGGGAAAACTCTTTTCTCTGGATCATGAAACTTGGCTTCTCTTTCAAGAGTCTCGTCTTCCAAGAACCATTAGCATCCTCCTGACTGCCTCTAGTATGAGTATGGCAGGACTTCTCATGCAGACTATCACTCAAAATCAATTTGCTGCTCCGAGTACAGTTGGAACGACTGAAGCTGCCAAACTAGGAATGGTACTGAGTCTCTTTGTCTTTCCGTCGGCTAGTCTGACCCAAAAGATGCTCTTTGCTTTTGTTTCATCCATCTTATTTACCCTCTTCTTTCTGGCCTTTATGACTATTTTTACCGTAAAGGAAAGGTGGATGTTGCCTCTGATTGGGATCATCTATAGCGGAATTATCGGTTCTGTGACAGAAGTTATCGCCTATCGTTTCAATCTGGTTCAGAGTATGACTGCCTGGACCCAGGGCTCCTTCTCCATGATTCAGACCCATCAGTATGAGTGGCTCTTCTTAGGCCTCATCATCCTGATAGCCGTTTGGAAATTATCCCAAACCTTTACCATCATGAATCTAGGAAAAGAAACCAGTGAAAGTTTGGGGATTTCCTACTCCTTACTTGAAAAACTGGCCCTCTTTCTGGTGGCGCTAACAACAAGTGTCACCATGATTACCGTGGGTGGCTTACCATTTCTCGGAGTTATTGTTCCCAATCTTGTTCGCAAGCGCTATGGAGATAATCTAAGTCATACCAAACTCATCTTAGCACTGGTCGGTGCCAATCTAGTTCTGGCCTGCGATATCCTTTCCCGAGTTCTGATTCGGCCCTATGAGCTGTCTGTCAGTCTTCTACTAGGAATCATTGGTAGCCTCGTCTTTATCCTACTTCTATGGAGAGGGGGACGAAAAGATGCAGTTTAAAAGCAAACATACCAAACTCTTCGGTCTTCTCATTATTCTGGCCATCGGAGCTTGCCTTCTCTACTTTTGGCCCATTACTCACCTATCTGTCTTTGCTTGGAAGTTGCGTTCCCAAAAGATCATCGTTTATCTCTTGGTAGCTATCGCGACTGGGATTTCGACCATTAGTTTTCAAACCCTGACGGAAAATCGTTTCCTGACGCCAAGTATTTTAGGAATCGAATCCTTCTACGTCCTACTACAAACTCTACTACTGGTTTTTGAAAGCAAATTTCTTCAACTCGGGAAGTCTCCCATCTTAGAATTCCTAATCTTACTTCTCGTCCAATCCCTCTTCTTTCTTGCCTTACAAGGTTACTTGAAGACACTGATGAAACAAGACCTGGTCTTCATCCTGTTGATCTGTCTAGCACTCGGAAGTCTCTTTCGAAATATCAGTACCTTCCTTCAGGTCCTGATGGATCCAAATGAATACGATAAATTGCAGAACAGTCTCTTTGCCTCCTTTCAACATCTCAACACTTCCATCCTAGCCATCGGTTCTCTGATCATCCTCGCTTTGACGATCTCTTTCTTTCGAAAAGCAGTCATTTTGGATGTCTTGCACCTGCAAAGAGAAACGGCTCAGATATTGGGACTCGATGTTGAAAAAGAACAGAAAGAACTCCTCTGGGGCATCGTGCTTTTGACCTCAACGGCCACTGCCCTGGTAGGGCCTATGGCCTTCTTCGGCTTTATGCTGGCTAACCTCACCTACCTGATTGTCAAAGACTATCGGCACAAGTTACTCTTTATCGTAGCCATTCTGGTTGGATTTATTAGCTTGACCTTGGGGCAGGCCCTGATTGAACGAGTCTTTGCACTGGAAATTCGCATCAGCATGATTATCGAGAGTGTAGGGGGGCTCCTATTCTTTATCTTACTATACAGGAGGGCGCGTCGGTGAAACTGGAAAACATTGACAAATCCATTCAAAAACAGGATATTTTGCAAGGTATTACGCTTGAAGTCAGCCCTCAGAAACTGACTGCCTTTATTGGTCCAAATGGTGCTGGAAAATCAACTCTCCTCTTTATCATGAGCAGACTGACCAAGAAGGATCAGGGGATTCTCAGTATCAAAGGTCGTGAAATCGAGAGTTGGAATTCGCAAGAACTGGCCCAAGAACTAACCATCCTAAAGCAGAAGATTAATTACCAAGCCAAATTGACGGTTGAAGAACTGGTCAGTTTTGGACGTTTTCCCTACAGCCGAGGTCGACTGAGACCAGAAGATTGGGAAAAAATCCGAGAAACTCTGGACTATCTGGAACTGACCAACTTAAAAGACCGCTACATCGATAGCCTGTCTGGGGGACAACTCCAGCGAGTCTTTATCGCTATGGTACTGGCCCAGGATACAGACTTTATCTTGCTAGACGAACCACTCAACAATCTCGATATCAAGCAAAGTGTTAGTATGATGCAGATTCTCAAGCGACTGGTGGAGGAACTCGGCAAGACCATTATCATCGTCCTCCACGATATCAACATGGCCAGTCAGTATGCAGATGAAATTGTCGCCTTCAAGGACGGTCAAGTCTTTAGCAAGGGAACAACCAATCAAATCATGCAGTCTGACCTGCTCAGTCAACTATATGAGATTCCCATCACGCTGGCTGACATCAATGGCAAAAAGATCTGTATCTATAGCTAGCAACTCAGAAACTCGAGTTAGAAGAAATTTTGTCTCTTAGTCAATAAAACCTAGAGACTCCCTACATCGTTATCATATTTTAAAAAGGAGAAATCATGAAAACATCCCTTAAATTTTATCTCACTGCCCTAGCGGCCAGCTTCTTGCTCCTACTTGGTGCATGTAGTACAAACTCAAGTACCAGCCAGTCGGAGACAAGTAGCTCTGCTCCAACAGAGGTAACCATTAAAAGTTCACTAGGTGTAGTCACACTTTCAAAAGTCCCTGAAAAGATTGTGACCTTTGACCTCGGTGCTGCGGATACTATTCGCGCTTTAGGTTTTGAAAAGAATATCGTCGGAATGCCTACAAAAACTGTTCCGACTTATCTTAAAGACCTAGCTGGAAAAGTTAAAAATGTTGGTTCTATGGTTGAGCCAGACCTAGAAGCCCTTGCTGCTCTTGAACCAGACCTAATTATCGCTTCACCACGTACCCAAAAATTCGTAGATAAGTTCAACGAAATCGCTCCGACTGTTCTCTTCCAAGCAGGCAAAGATGACTACTGGACTTCTACCAAGGCTAATATCGAATCCCTAGCAAGCGCCTTTGGTGAAACTGGTACACAGAAAGCCAAGGAAGAATTGGCCAAGCTAGACAAGAGCATCCAAGAAGTCGCTACTAAAAATGAAAGCTCTGACAAAAAAGCCCTCGCAATTCTCCTCAATGAAGGAAAAATGGCAGCCTTTGGTGCCCAATCTCGTTTCTCTTTCTTGTACCAAACCTTGAAATTCAAACCAACTGATACTCAATTTGAAGATTCTCGCCACGGACAAGAAGTCAGCTTTGAAAGTGTCAAAGAAATCAATCCTGACATCCTCTTTGTCATCAATCGTACCCTTGCCATCGGTGGTGACAACTCAAGCAACGATGGTGTCCTAGAAAATGCCCTCATTGCTGAAACTCCTGCCGCTAAAAATGGTAAGATTATCCAACTAACACCAGACCTCTGGTATCTAAGTGGAGGCGGACTTGAATCAACAAAACTCATGATTGAAGACGCACAAAAAGCTTTGAAATAAGCAACTTCAAACTCAATCACATCTTTACATGATAAAACGCATCCTATCAAGCTCACTCAAACCTGATAGGATGCGTTTTTATCATTTTAAAATCTGTTTACCTAGCCTCATTCCCCTTCTTGATTCCGTTTAAGGGAAAAATGGTCTGGGACGGGGTCCTTACCTGTTTTCGACCAGGGATGGCAACGTAAAATCCGAGCCAAGCCCATCAAAACACCCTTGAAGCCATGTTTTTCAATAGCCTGAATCATGTAGTTGGAACAAGTCGGCTCAAAGCGACAAGAGGGTGGAAAGGCTGGTGAGATAAACCGTTGGTAAAAGCGCACAGGCGCTATTAAAATTCGTTTCATTATTTCTTGGTTACGGCCATGGTATGTAGTTGGCTGATTTCTTTTTTGTTAAGACGACGGGATTCTCCTGGACGGAGTCCTGTCAAGTCTAGATGTCCAAAACGAGTCCGTGATAACTTGTCCACTTGAAGACCGACAGCTTCAAACATCTTTTTAACCTGGTGGTTACGCCCTTCATGGATAGTCAACTGCACCACAGAGCGGTTTTTGACTGGATCCACTTTGAGAATTTCATAGACAGCCGGCTTGGTTTTCTTACCATCAATCTCAAGTCCACGGGTCAAGGGGCGGAGATTGTCCTTATTGGCCACACCTTTAACACGCGCGACATAAACCTTATCAATCTCATTACGAGGGTGAATCATCTCATCCGTAAAATCCCCATCATTGGTCAAAATCAAGACTCCTGATGTATCCCAGTCCAAACGACCTACAGGGTAGATGCGCTCTTTGACATTGGGCAAGAGGTCGACAACCGTCTTGCGGCCCTTGTCATCTGTCACACTGGAAATGACACCGCGTGGTTTGTTAAGCAGATAATAGACCTTTTCTTCGTTGTAGATAGGTTGACCTTCAACTTCGACCTTGTCGCCTGACTTGATAGTGGTTGCTAGTTCACGTACCACTTGGCCGTTAACCGTCACCAAACCTTGCTTGATCAACTCTTCTGCTTTTCTCCTACTGGCCACACCTGCGTGGGCAATATATTTATTGATTCTCATCTTCTTCTATCCTTTCACCAAATAATTGGCTTTCTTGAGCCTGAATCTCAAGCTCATCAATCACTGGCAGTTCTTCCAAATGGTTAATCCCCATGTAATCTAGGAAATAATCCGTAGTCACATAGAGGTTGGGGCGACCCAACACTTCTTTTTTCCCGTCTTCTCGTATCAAGTCAAAGGCCTGCAACTTTGCCAAGGCCCCACTCGAGTTGACCCCACGGATGGCATCAATCTCTATCCGTGTGATAGGCTGTTTGTAGGCAATGATGGACAAGGTCTCAAGGGCAGCCCGAGATAAACTCTGGTTGATAGGTGCCTTTGAGTATTCTTTCAAAACCGCTGCAAATTGAGGCTTGGTCACCAATCTATAAGCGCCCCCTGTCTCAATCAGAACCAAACTGGAATCTGGGTCCTTTTCATACTTCTGGGCTAATTTTTCTAAACTCTGTTGGATGCCTGTCGGTGGCAGAGAGAGGAGTTCAGCTAACTGGCGGACTCTAATCCCATCTTCACCCGCTACAAACAAGAGCGCTTCTATTTTTGCTAAAGTACTCATCTTTCCTCTCTATCAAGTCTAGCTTTGGGCCACTTGACTTTCTTCCTTCTTTTCCATGAGATAAATATCTCCGAAACTTTCCTCTTGCACAAGAATCAGCTCCTGGGTTTTGATTAACTCTAGGGTTGCCAAAAAGAGGGTGATGACCTCTTGGACATTCTGGGCTTCCTTAAACAAATCCTGCAAGCGCAATTGATCTCGTCCAGTCAAGGACTCTTTCACGATAACCATCATGTCCTCAATCTTATACTCATCCCGCAAGATAGTCGTGTGATTCTGTGCAAACTCCTCTTTTTTCTTGGATAGGATATTTGAAAAAGCCAAAAAGAGGTCAATGGTCGTCTTGTCATGCACAAGCTCCGCATCTTCGTAAATCAACTCTGTCGGCGCTTTGGAATAATACTGGGCCCGATCTTGGTGCTTGGCTTCCAAGTGCTCCCCCAAGAGCTTGAACTTGCGGTATTCTTCGATTTGAGAGAGAAGATCCTGCTCTAGATCATCCTCCAAGTCTGTCACTTCTGCTACCTTTGGAAGGAGTTTGCGACTCTTGATCAGCATGAGCTGACTGGCCATGACCATGTACTCCCCCGTCACTTCCAGACGCATGGCCTGCAGGGTTGAAACATAGGCTAGATACTGTTCGATAACTTCCGTAATGGGCACATCGTAGATATCCATCTGGTACTTAGAAACCAGGTGCAAGAGCAAGTCCAGCGGCCCTTCAAAATCTTTTAATTTAATATCCATTATCTATATTTTTCTAAGGTCAGGACTGTTTTTAATCCTAATTTTTTTGCAATTTCGTACAAATCGACCTTCTTTTCTATTTGTCTTAGAATAAACTGTTCCCGCAAGGCTTGAGCGGATAAGGCTGGAAAACCTTTCTCCTTGACAAAAGACTCTAGCTGACGAAAGGCCCACTGACGAGAATAGGCTTTCCCTCCCCTTTCAAAGAGGTAGGTCTGGCCCATCAAGGGTTCCAATTCTGAAAGCAAGCTCGTGGGAATGCTGACAATCCTCTGTTGGGAAGCCTTCTTGATTCGCAACACCTGAAAATCCAGATTGATATCCTCAACCTTGAGAGCTAAAATCTCACTCGGCAAGAGCCCTATTTCCAAGATAAGAAGAGCCAGCAAGCGCCCCTCTGAATAGTCACTTTCCTGCCAAAAAGAGGCTAGGTCTAACAGTTCTGGCTTTTCGGTCTTCTTTTCAGCTTGTTTAGCTAATTCCAAGCGGTAAAAGCTATCCACTTCTCCTTTTTGATAGAGAAAGCAGAGAAATTGGTTACAGGCCGAAATCTTTCGCTTCTGGGCGCTGATTTTTAGATTGGCTAACTGGGCTTGGTAAATCTTGAGACTAGTCTCAGAAATCCGCTCGCCTACAATGTCTAAAAATTGCTCCAGATCATACTTATAGGACTGCTTGGAATTGGCAGACAAGCCCTGCTTTTCCTCTAAAAAGTCTGAAATCCTATCTCTCATTTGCATCGAATTTCATAGTCCTTACTAAAGTCATGCAAAAGAGCATTGACAGCCTTGAGGATAGACTTACGCGTGATAATCCCTTGGAAAATCCCTTCTGCGTCCACAACCGGCAAGAAGGACTCATCTACCAGCTTGTGCAAGACCTCCGTAATGGTAAAATCAGGCGAGACGACCGCTACGTCCGTTCTCGTCATATGAACGATATCCGTATCTGCCATGATTTCTTGACTCAAGTCATGCTCCATCTGATAAGCCATAATATCTCTGAGCCCAATCGTCCCAACAAACTGTTTTTCATCTGTCACAACAGGAACACGAGTATAGGTCATCTGACTGAGCAAGAGGGTTGCATGATCCGCATTGTGAGTATCAATCAACACAGCTAGATTTTTAGCAGGAGTCAAAAAAGTTTCTTCTTGCCCCAACAAGAAAGTCTCAAACTCCTTGGCAATCATCGGCTAAACTCCTTGGACAAGCCCGGATACACCTCATGCTCTCGTGTCAAAAAGTCCACTTTGAAATAACTGTCATCAATCTCCACACGAGCATAGAGACATTCTCTGATGGTCCCACGTGGTTGACTGATGGAACCTGGATTTAGAAAGAGGGTCTTGCCTTCCATCCAAGCATTTGGTACATGCAAGTGACCATAGAGGCAGATATCGGCCTCTTCCTCCTGAGCCCAGTAGTCCAACTTTTGAAAATTGAAATTAATGTCAAACAAGTGACCATGGGTTTGGATAATCTTGGTCGAACCAAGCTCCGTCACCAAACGTTCTGGGTAGCCGGCGTAGAAGTCCATGTTCCCTTTAACAACACGGATGCCTTCCCAAAGGGGAGAATCAGGACGCAGTTCAGAATCGCCGTTATGAAAAACGGCATCAACTTTGCCCACATAGCGATCACGGATTTCTTCCACAATCAAGCTATCGCCATGAGAATCGCTCATTACAATGATGGTTTGCTTTGCCATGATGGAAATACCTCCAAAAGTTTCTTAACGGCTAAGGCACGGTGAGATTGACTATTTTTTTCTTCAAGGGTTAATTCAGCTGAGGACTTGCCTGTCTCTCCCACGAGGAAGAGTGGGTCATAGCCGAAGCCATTTTCACCCTTAGGTTCAAAGTTAATATAGCCTGGCCAGTCAGCTTCAACAACCAAACTTTCCTTGTTTGGACTGGCCACGACTAGGGTTGTATGGAATTGAGCCGAGCGGTCCTTGAGTTCAAAGACCATGGCCAATTCGTGCAAGAGTTTGGCATTGTTTTCACGGTCAGTAGCTCCCACACCTGCGAAACGAGCTGACCAGACACCTGGCAAGCCACCAAGGACATCGACTTTGAGACCTGAGTCATCTGCCAAAACCATCTTGCCCGTTAATTGAGAAATGGTTTCTGCCTTGAGACGGGCATTTTCTTCGAAGGTCATGCCTGTTTCAGCTACTTCAGGCAGGTCAGGATAGTCATTGAGATTTTCCACATCGTAGCCTAACTTATCAAAGATAGCTCGGAACTCTTTGGTCTTGCCTTCGTTTCGAGTCGCAATCAATAAGGTTTCTCTGACCTT
Source organism: Streptococcus mitis (assembly GCF_002096755.1). Lineage (GTDB taxonomy): Bacteria > Bacillota > Bacilli > Lactobacillales > Streptococcaceae > Streptococcus > Streptococcus mitis_AC. Next base: position 91,185 of record NZ_NCVF01000022.1, on the reverse strand, counting down.
GCTTGTCTCAAAGAAATCATGAACATTGACCCCTTCTTTAGGCAATTCTACATGCAGGAGTTGCCCATTTTCAACCAAGAGCAAAGCCCCCTGACGTTGGATGACTTCCACATTTCGTCCCATTTCTTGGTTAAGGATATCTACCACAAAAGACAATAAACGGTAGAGAGAACCATAGCGTAAAACAATCACAGAAATAGGAAAACCTTGTTCCTCATCTCGAAATCTTTGGGCAAACTCAAATAGAGGAAAATCCAAGTCTTCATCAGTCAATGTCCGGACACCACCAAAAATACTATATGAGCCGACATACCAGTCCTGGTCATCCTTGTATTCATAAATTTTATTTGTCATAATTCTACATGCTCCACATGAATCTCTTTTTCAAGCCATTCTTCACCAATTTGTGCAAAACTTTGGCTGCTGGCTGTTGTGTAAAAACGGTGATTAAGTGGTCCAGCATCGCGACCACGATTGATTTCAAAATAATTGAGTAAGACGGAGATATCTCGTACACATTCCGCTCCACTATCGATGAGTTTGACATTCGGTCCCATGACATTTTGAATAATTGGTCTAAGAAGCGGGTAATGGGTACAGCCCAAAATCAGGCTATCTACCTTTCCAACCAAGGGACGCAGGGTTTCATAGACTACTTTCTTGGTGACACTGGTTGACAGGGCACCTGACTCAACCAAGGGAGCAAACTTGGGACAGGCCAAGCTCTCCACCTGTAAGTCCGGATCCAGATCATGGATTTTCTGGCGGTAGATATCTGATTGTACCGTCATAGGCGTTCCAATCACTCCGATTTTCCCACCTTGGCTGGACTTGATAGCTGCCGAAGCTCCTGGCAAAATAACACCCAGGACAGGAATATCTAGTTGAGCCTTAATTTCTTCCCAGACGACGGCAGTCGCAGTATTACAAGCAATGACAATCATTTTGACATCCTTGGTCAAAAGAAAGTTGACCAACTGCCAAGTATATTCACGAATTTGCTCAGCAGGACGGGGACCATAGGGCGCCCGTGCCGAATCTCCAATATAGACGATTTCTTCATGCGGAAGTTGGCGCATAAGCTCGCGCACAACGGTCAAGCCCCCGACACCCGAATCCAAAAAACCAATTGGTCGATTATCCATACAGTCTTCTTTCTAGTCTTTTTTCTGATTGATAGTTCATTATGATTATTGATCCTTATGAACTGAATGACAGCCTAATCAACAACTACCTCTCTTAATCATAATCAAATATCAATAGAATGCAAGGAAAAAGTCTCATCCCTAAACCCTTAGCCAACATAGTGAGAAGTCTGGAACTTTCATCCCAGACTTTTCCTTATTTATTTTTTCTTTTTATTGTTAGCAAGGGCTGCTTTTTGTTGGCGGATGATTTGGTGGTAAACTTGTTGTACCTTAGCTTCGCTTGGTTTTTGACCATTTGCACTCAAAAGAGTACGAACTGCTTCAGCATTCAAACGTGGGTTATCAGCAAATTCTTTTTCGATTTGCTTACGAACCAAGTACATTCCTCCAAGAGCTCCTCCTAGAAAAGCTAGCACAATCAATACAATTGCTAAAAGTAAATCCATCATTTTTCTCCTGTTTCTTTTTGAGTCTCTTTCATTATACCACAAACTAGCCACCCTGACTAGTTTGTTTTACGCTTTCAGGGATGGAATAAACAGCAAAAAGAACCCTGCTTTTCTGCAAAAGAGGGCTCCTTACTGAGTTTAATTTACATAAATAGCTAGTGTTTGATAGGGTTTGAGTAGAATTTTTTCAGACACTTCTGCATCTTCATAGTTTGAAATCAAAATTCGTCCATTTTGGTAGGCTACTGATAAGTCGATTTCCAGTTCTGTGGCATAAAAATTATTGAGCACTAGTAACTTTTGATCCTCATACTGGCGTTCAAAAGCGTAGACTTGCTGACTGTCTTCAAAAGCTGGTTTGTAACTTCCTTCTGAGATGATAGGCATTTCTTTACGAAGTCGAATCAAGTCTTGGTAGAAGGTGAAAATCGGACCTTGGATTTCATTTTCTACATTGATATGAGGGTAGGATTTTCCTGCCTTGAGCCAAGGCGTCCCTACTGTAAATCCTGCATTTTCCGAAGAATCCCACTGCATGGGAATTCGTGAATTATCACGCGACTTAGCTTGAATAATCTGGAAGGCTTCTTCCTGACTCTTCCCTTCTTCTAAGAGCATCTGATAGGCATTGAGCGATTCGACATCTACATAATCAGCCATAGAATCATAGTCTGGGTCAATCATCCCGATTTCCTCACCCATATAGATATAAGGTGTCCCACGTGACAGGTGAATACTGGCCGCTAACATGGTGGCTCCTTCATTACGGAAGTTCTCAACATCGACAAAACGGTTCAAGGCACGGGGTTGGTCATGATTGTTCCAGAAGAGAGCGCTCCAACCGCCTTTATTACTCATCTCCTTGCCCCAACTATGGTAAAGACTTTTCAATTCTTCAAAATCAAAGGGAGCTAAGGTCCATTTTTGCCCATCCTTGTAGTCCACCTTGAGGTGATGAAAATTAAAGGTCATGGATAATTCCTGACGGTCAGGCGACGAATAGAGGACACAGTTTTCCATGGTGGTAGAAGACATTTCCCCAACTGTCATAAAGCTATCGTCTGATCCAAAAGTGGCTTGATTCATCATACACAAATAGTCATGAACGATAGGCTTGTCTGTATAAGCTGGCTTTCCTTCATTTTCAGGACAATTCACTAAGACCTCGTCCTTGCCAATCAAATTGATCACATCAAATCGGAAACCTTTGACACCCTTGTCGCGCCAGAAATTAACAACCTTGAAAAGCTCCTTACGAACATTGGGATTGCGCCAGTTAAGGTCAGCCTGGGTCTCATCAAAGAGGTGAAGGTAGTATTTCCCTGTATTCCCAAAGGGCGCCCATGCAGAGCCACCAAACTTAGACTGCCAGTCTGTTGGTTGGTCTTGGACGAAGAAAAAGTCTTGATAATACTTGTCACCAGCTAGGGCTTTCTGAAACCATTCATGCTCTGTCGAACAATGATTGAGCACCATGTCCAGCATAAAGTCAATCTTGTGCTCTTTACCGACACGCACCATTTCTTCAAAATCAGCCATATCACCAAAAAGAGGATCAACAGCCATATAATCTGAAATGTCGTAACCATTATCCCGTTGAGGGCTTGGATAGAATGGATTGAGCCAGACCATATCCACGCCCAATTTGGCTAGATAGGGGATTTTTTCGATAATTCCACGTAAGTCCCCAATACCATTGCCAGTGGTGTCTTTGTAAGATTTTGGATAGATTTGATAGACTACTTTTCTTTTATCAAGTGTCATCTATTTCTCCTTTTCTGATAAAAGGGAGGAAGCCGTCTTCCGTCCCTATTTGTGCTATTTTGATTAGATTCGTGTTGCGACCATGAGATCTTCTCCAGCTTGGATCGTTGTCGGATAAGTTCCAGTGATGGTCGCTGTATAAGCATCTTGATTGGTAATAATGACAGGAGTTTCTGTTACCAGACCTGCATCCTTGATAATATCCATATCAAAACGAATCAATTTCTGCCCAACTGTGACATGATCTCCTTGGGCTACTAGACTTTCAAATCCTTTGCCATCAAGACCTACTGTATCCATACCGATGTGGATGAGCAATTCCACTCCCTCATCAGAGACAATACCGATGGCATGCTTGGTAGGGAAAAGAACCGTAACTGTCCCATTGACTGGAGAAGACAACTCACCTTGACTTGGTTCAATGACCAGACCTTGCCCCATGACACCTGAAGCAAAGACTGGATCAGTTGCTTGACTTAGTTCTTTTACTTGTCCTTCAAGTGGGCTAACAATTTCTACTGGAGTATGTTCTACTGGTTCATGGCTCACAAATTCTGCTTCTTCTTGAGCAACGAATTCTGCCTGCAAGTCCGTATCATCCTCTGTTTTTGTAAAGAGACCAGCCTTGCGGAAAAAGAAAGTCAAGAGCATTGGAACAAGAATAGCGACTAGCATAGTTCCTGCAAATGGTAGCATGTATTGAGGTTGAATAGAGAGGATACCTGGCAAACCACCGATACCAATAGAAGCCGCAGTTACATTAAAAGTAACGGATAACATGCCTGCAAGAGCTGAACCAGTCATTCCAGCTACAAATGGATAGATGTATTTGACATTGACCCCAAAGAGGGCTGGTTCTGTAACACCGAGATAGGCTGAAATAGTGGCAGGAAGTGAAACCTGAGCCTCACGCTCATCATGACGGTGCATGAAATAGTAAGCAAATACGGCCGAACCTTGGGCAATATTAGAAAGAGCAATCATAGGCCAGAGGGCAGTTCCACCAGCATCCGCAATCAATTGTGTATCAATAGCATTAGTCATATGGTGCAGACCTGTAATGACAAATGGTGCATAGAGGGCACCAAAAATCGCACCGAAGAACCACTTAACAGGACCAGTTAATCCTGCTAATACAACTGATGAAAGTCCTTGCCCGATTGTCCAACCGATTGGTCCCAAGACAGTATGAGCCAAAATCAAGGCTGGAATCAATGACAAGAAAGGTACAAAAATCATAGAAATCACTTCTGGGATATGCTTACGCCAGAAAATTTCAAGATAAGACAGACTCAAACCTGCAAGCAAGGCTGGGATAACTTGGGCTTGGTAACCGATACGATTAACAGTAAAATAGCCAAAATTCCAAACCCAGTTTGCTGCGATATCAGCTGCTGGCGTTGAAGCAACCGCATAGGCATTGAGCAACTGAGGCGATACCAAACAGATTCCGAGAACAATTCCCAAGATTTGGCTGGTTCCCATCTTACGAGAAACAGACCAAGTAATCCCTACTGGTAAGAACTGGAAGATAGCTTCACCAGGCAACCAGAGGAAGTGATTGACACCTGCCCAAAACTGAGAGGTTTCTGTGATGGTCTTACCATCCAACATAGACCAATGGACACCTTCCAAAACATTACGGAAACCGAGGATCAATCCACCAACAATCAAGGCTGGAATAATCGGAGTAAAGATTTCCGCCAGAGTGGTCATGACACGTTGGACCACGTTTTGATTACTCTTAGCTGCAGACTTGGCTGCTTCTTTGGAAACACCCTCAATTCCTGAAACAGCTGTAAAATCATTATAAAAAATCGGCACGTCATTCCCAATAATCACCTGAAATTGACCTGCATTTGTAAAAGTTCCTTTAACAGCTGAAATTGACTCGATAGCCTTAACATTAGCCTTCTTATCATCTCCTAAAACAAACCGCATCCGTGTCGCACAGTGGGTTACGGCAGTCACATTTTCTTTGCCTCCAATTGCCTGAAGCAAATCTTTGGCTGCTTGTTCAAATTTTCCCATTTGATTCTCCTTATACTTGTCAAAGCAAGTTTGATTTGATAAGACTATTGTAAACGATACCAAACTTGTCTGCAACTTGTTTTGTTTAAAAAAGAGGATTTTTTTGTCATTTTTCGGTACTTGTATGGTAAAATAGATACAGGTGTTCATTGAACTAGACTAAAAAGCCATTTAATACTCAATGAAAATCAAAGAGCAAACTAGGAAGCTAGCCGCAAGCTGTACTTGAGTACGGTAAGGCGACGCTGACGTGGTTTGAATTTGATTTTCGAAGAGTATAAGGAAGTACCATGAAGAAATACCAACAACTATTTAAGCAAATCCAAGAAACCATTCAAAACGAGACTTACGCTGTCGGAGATTTCCTTCCTAGCGAGCACGACCTTATGAACCAGTATCAGGTAAGCCGTGATACCGTCCGAAAGGCCCTGTCTCTCCTCCAAGAGGAAGGATTGATCAAAAAGATAAGAGGGCAAGGTTCTCAAATCGTCAAAGAAGAAACCGTCAATTTCCCTGTATCCAACCTAACAAGCTACCAAGAGCTAGTTCAAGAACTTGGACTGCGCTCCAAAACCAACGTGGTCAGTCTGGACAAGATTATTATTGATAAAAAATCCTCACTAATAACTGGCTTCCCAGAGTTTCGTATGGTTTGGAAGGTGGTCCGCCAGCGTGTGGTGGATGATCTGGTATCCGTTCTGGATACGGACTATCTGGATATGGAACTAATCCCAAATATCACTCGCCAAATTGCTGAGCAGTCCATCTATTCTTATATAGAGGACGACCTCAAACTCCTTATTGATTATGCTCAAAAGGAAATAACCATTGACCACTCAAATGACAGAGACAAGATTCTCATGGACATAGGCAAAGACCCTTATGTCGTTTCAATCAAGTCAAAAGTCTATCTCCAAGACGGGCGCCAGTTTCAGTTTACTGAAAGCCGCCATAAACTCGAAAAATTCAGATTTGTAGATTTTGCAAAACGTAAGAAATAAAAGACTGAGACACTAGATCTCAGCCTTTTTCTTTATCCCAAAACCAATTCATCACTGACTAGGCTTTGACCACTATTTTTCTGGAAGAGATGCATGAGATCTTCAACCGTCAGATGCTTTTTCTCCTCTCCCTTGACATCCACCACTATCTTGCCTTGATAGAGCATAATGAGACGATTTCCGTACTCAATAGCATGGTTCATATCGTGGGTAATCATCAAAGTCGTCAACTGATGGTGTTCCACAATCTTTTGCGTCAAATCCATCACCATTTGACTAGTTTTCGGGTCAAGGGCCGCAGTATGTTCATCCAAAAGCAAAAGTTTGGGTTTCACCAGAGCTGCCATGACTAGGGTCAAGGCCTGTCTTTGTCCTCCTGAGAGATATTGAGTATCTACTTTTAAGCGGTTTTCAAGACCAATATTCAACTCCTTCAAGGCCTCTTGGAACTGGATTCTATCCTTCTCCTTCACGCCCCAACCAAGCCCTCTTTTCTGCCCACGTCTCAAGGCAATAGCCATATTCTCCTCAATCGTCAAACGAGAAGCCGTTCCCATCTTAGGATCTTGAAAAACACGGGCGATATCCTTGGCTCTCTTTCTTACACTCAAATTTTTAATGGATTTACCTGCCAATAAAAGGTCCCCTTCGTCCACCGATAGATTGCCAGCCAAGATATTCATCAAAGTGGATTTCCCTGCTCCATTTCCACCGATTACAGAGATAAAATCTCCCTCTTCAACCTCTAAATCTAATCCTTTGAGGACATGGTTCTCATTGACTGTCCCTGTTTCAAATGTTTTGTGAATATTTTCAAGTGTTAACAAACTTGCCATAACTTTTTCCTCCTATTCATTTCTCAATTTCAGACCACGAATCTTTAATCTCTTTTGCAATTCTGGTGCAAATAAAACTAAAGCGAGCAAGATTGCATTAAAGAGACGTACCAAGTTTTGATCTAGATTTGGAATTTCATAGATATTTAAAATAATCAAACGATAAACAATAGCACCAATTCCGATGGATAACAAGCGGCTTCCAATGGTCAAGTCGTGTATCAAAACTTCTGCAATAATAACTGCACTCAAACCAACAACGATAGTTCCTGTCCCAGAAGTCACATCTGAAAATCCATCATTTTGGGCAAATAAGGAACCACATAGGGCAATCAAACCGTTTGAAATCATGTAACCAACAATCTTCATGGTGTCTACATTGACCCCATTTGCCTCACTCATCGGAATATTGTCCCCAGTCGAACGCAAGACAAGGCCAATCTCCGTTTTCATCAAAAGAGTCAAGACTAGACAAACAAGTAATAGACAGACTAAACTAAGTGAGAAAACAGCTTCTTCATTTGTCAGCCCCAAGCTCGCCAACTGTTTAAAGACAGTTGAAGAATCTCCCAAGGAAAGATTGGGCACACTTCCCATGATTTTAATATTGATGGAATAAAGCCCTGTCAAGGTCACAATTCCTGTCAAGAGAGCTGGGATTTTCATCTTGGTGTGGAGCATTCCTGATACAAGACCTGCTACCATACCTGCCAGCAAAGCAAGTAAAGTCGCAATCCAAGGATTTGTCCCTGCCTGTATCTGAGATACGACGACAGCCGCCCCCAGTGGAAAGGCTCCTTCAGCAGTCATATCCGCAATATCCAAAATACGGAAAGTCAAGTAGACCCCAATCGCCATAATCGACCACAACAAACCTTCTGATAAACTAGATAACACAAAATTCATCTTAAACCTCCTTATTCCTTGCCTTCTAACTTACTAATATCAATTCCCAATGCATCTGCCATTTCTTGATTGGTATGCAATTCCAGTTTTTCAGGCAACTCAACTGCTATATTTTCTGGCTTCTCTCCTTTTAAAACACGAATCAGCATGCGAGCTGTCTGTCTTCCCAATTCTTCATAATTGGTTCCGTAGTTATACAAGCCACCAACAGCAATCATTTCTGTTGAACCACCAAATACTGGAACCTTGTGTTTAATAGAAACCTGCTTGACTGTTTCCATGGTTGACGAAATGATATTATCCGTTGGGACAAAAACCATATCCACCTCTGCCATCAAGCTTTCTGCTGCAGCCTTGACGTTGTTACTGTCCAAGATTGTTTTTTCAACAACGGTAAAGCCTTTTTCTTCCAAAAGGCGCTTAGCTTCATCCTTTTGGACAACCGAATTGGGCTCACTCTGAGTATAAAGAATTCCAATTGTTTTAGCTTTTGGCAACACTTTCTTTATCAAATTGATTTGGGTTGAAATGGCATCTGATGACTGATCGCTTGTCCCAGTTACATTGCCCCCAGGATGCTCTCTTGACCCAACTAGCTTGGCACTGACAGGATCTGTTACAGCTGAAAAGATAACCGGTGTCGTTTGCGTTGTATTAGCCAAGCTCTGAGCAGAAGGCGTTGCGATGGCTAGAACGACATCACTAGATTCTGCTAGTTGCTGGGAAATCGTTTTTAGATTTCGTTGTTCTCCTTGTGCATTTTGCAAATCAATCTCGATATTTTTCCCTTCAACATAGCCTTGCTTGGCCAGCTCATCCACAAAACCTTCTCTAGTAGCGTCTAAGGACTGGTGGGTAATAAATTGCGAAATACCGATACGAAACACATCTTTTTTCTTATCTGCCTTCAACTGATGCAAACTGATCAGAGAGGTCAAGAGAATTCCCACTACCAAGAGGGGTGCTAGTAATTTTCGAACAACTTTCATAATGAAACTCCTTCTCAGAAAAGATAAAACAAAAAACCGCCTAGATACTATCTAAACGGATGCTTGAAATAATCTAACAAGTTACAACTTAGCTAGTCCATTTAGATATTCATCTATATGGACCACAATCAAAAATCTTAGCCACATAGATACAAACAAATTGCTTGAACTGTTTGCATCCATGGTGACATGTCTACAAACACTATCTAAAGTAGCTAAAGTAAAAGTTTTGATTCATCGTTGCAGCTTGTTTCTTATTCATTTCTTTTTCTGCTTTCTTTTTTGATGTTTCCTATCTTACCACCTTTTTCATCACCTGTCAAGAATATTTCAGAATTTTTTAAAATTTTTCGAAAATTCTTTCAAGCTGTTTTCAAAGTTTTTTAAATCAGTCCAACAAAAAAAGGTTTATAATTTCCACAAAAGTTGACATGGAAATTATAAAACCATTATTAGTTTAATCCTTTTTGGTAACGTGCCAATTCGGCTTGGTTAGCCCAAACATAGTGACCTGGACGGATTTCAACCATCGACGGCTTATCAGTCTCATAGTCGTGTTGACTTGGGTCGTAAACCTTCAAGACCTTCTTACGTTCCAAGATTGGGTCTGGGATTGGTACCGCTGAAAGTAAGGCTTGAGTATATGGGTGAATTGGATTGTTAAACAATTCTTCTGTTTCTGCAACCTCTACAATAACACCCTTGTAAATAACCGCGATACGATCTGAAATAAAGCGAACAACCGACAAGTCATGGGCGATAAAGAGATAAGTCAAACCAAGTTCTTTTTGGAATTTTTTGAGCAAGTTCAAGACTTGGGCACGTACAGAAACGTCCAAGGCCGAAATTGGCTCATCTGCAATAACAAAGTCTGGTTGCATGACCAAGGCACGGGCGATACCGATACGTTGACGTTGACCACCTGAAAACTCATGAGGGTAACGAGTCAAGTGCTCAGCAAGAAGACCCACTTCACGGATAATATTTTGAACTTTCTCTTTACGTTCTTCTTCATCCTTAAACAAACGGTGATTGTAAAGACCTTCAGAAATAATATAATCAACAGTCGCACGTTCATTCAAACTTGCGGCAGGGTCTTGGAAAATCATCTGGATACGACGAATCAATTCCGCAGCTTGTTCACGCGATTTCTTACCATTAATCTTTTGACCATCAAAAATAATATTCCCATTACTTGTATCATTAAGACCGATGATGGCACGACCAATAGTTGTTTTCCCACTACCTGACTCACCTACAAGCGAGAAAGTTTCTCCCTTGTTGATAAAGAAGTTAGCATTTTTAACTGCGACAAACTTCTTACTTCCTTCACCGAAGGAAATTTCTAAATCTTTGATTTCTACTAATTTTTCAGACATTTCCTTCCTCCTAGTCAGCCAGATGGGCAAATCCCATTTTTTCACGAATCTTATCATGGAGATTTGCAATCACAGCTGGTTTTTCTACTTTCGGAGCATCCTCATGAAGTAGCCAAGTTTTAGCCCAATGTGTCTCTGATACTGAGAATTGAGGAGCTTTTTGTTCGAAGTCAATCTGCATTGCATAGTCAGAACGCAAGGCAAAGGCATCCCCTTTCAGGTCAGTATAAAGTGACGGAGGTGTTCCTGGGATTGAGTAAAGATCCCCTTTATCATCAGCAAGCTGAGGCAAGCTAGACAAGAGACTCCATGTATATGGATGGCGAGGGTCATAGAAGACTTCCTCAACAGTTCCATACTCAACAATTTCTCCTGCATACATAACCGCTACCTTATCCGCAATACTTGCTACCACACCAAGGTCGTGAGTGATAAAGATTGTTGTGAAATGGTACTCGTTTTGTAAAGATTTTAGCAAATCAATAATCTGTGCTTGGATAGTCACATCCAAGGCAGTCGTTGGCTCATCACAGATCAAGACATCAGGTCGGCAGGCAAGGGCAATAGCAATAACGATACGTTGACGCATTCCTCCAGAATATTGGAATGGGTATTCATCAAAACGTCTATCTGCATCTGGAATCCCAACCTTATTCATGTAGTCAATGGCCAATTCTTTCGCTTCTTTAGCTGTTTTTCCTTGGTGTTTTACAATAACTTCTGTAATCTGACTACCAATTGTTTTAATTGGGTCCAAACTAGTCATTGGATCTTGGAAGATAGTCGCAATCTTAGCACCACGAATTTGTTCCCAATCCTTGTGAGAAGATAAAGCTGTCAAATCTTGACCACGGTAGTCAATGCTACCTTGGGCAATGCGACCATTTTCTTCAAGCATACCTGTGAAAGTCTTTGTCAAAACAGATTTTCCTGATCCTGACTCACCTACCAAGGCTAATACTTCTCCTTCAACTAGTTCAAGGGAAACGCCGCGAATGGCTGTCAATACTTTGTCACGAACGTCAAATTCCACGACAATATCGCGAGCAGTCAAAATTACATTTTTTTCTTTTGTCATTTCTACTCCTATCTATGTGTACGTGGATCACTAGCATCCGCTAAGTTTTGACCAACTACGAAAAGGGACAAGGATACCAAGACAAGAGTTGTCAATGGAATCCAGAACAAGTAAGCATTAGTTGTTACGTTTTGTGAATAATCTGAAATCAAACGACCCAAACTTGGCACGGTAATTGGTAATCCAAGACCGAAGAATGACAAGAAGGCTTCGTATGAGATAAAGCTTGGAAGCATTTGAGTCATGGTTGTCACAATAACAGATACCAATTGAGGCATGATATTTTTGGCAACAATCTTCAAGGTTGGTGTTCCCAGAGTACGTGACGCCAAGTTGTATTCCAAGTCACGATAACGCAAGATTTGCACACGGATCATGAAGGCAATCCCAATCCATGTCGTCACACTCATGGCAAAAATCAGATTCCAGAATCCAGCTCCGATTGAGTAAGTCAAGACAATGACAATCAAAAGAGATGGGATGTTTGAGATGATGTTATAAACTTCCATCATCACGCGGTCAACTGATTTTGAAATTCCCCAAATACCACCGACAAAAACACCGATAACCAAGTTAATTACTGTCGCAATCACAGAAATGAGGATAGAGTTACGAGCTCCGAACCAGACACCGTCAAAAAGAGATTTACCGTTACTGTCTGTACCGAACCAATGCTCAGCATTTGGCTTGATATAACGAGCACTAAAGTCGTTTACCTTGCTGACATCATTGAAATCAAACTTAGAAAACATTGGGTAGATGAAACTCATCAAAATGATAGCTACCAAGATTCCCAACATGACTACAGTTGATTTCTTCTTCATAAATTGTCTAAACACTGAACCCCAGTATGAATAAGCTGGCGCATCAATAGCTTCAGAGGCAAAATCGTCACGTTTTACAAACTGAAATTTTTCTTTATCGATTGTAGACATTATTTGCCTCCTTTCTCAGTCAATTTAATACGTGGGTCAATAATCGTCATCCAAATATCTCCCAAAAGAAGTGAGAAGATAGAAATACATGTAAAGATGAAGACAAGACCAACGACCATAGAGTTATTAGATGCTTTTACAGAGTCAATCAACATTTTACCCATACCTGGGAAGGCGAAGACTGTTTCAGTAAGGGTTGCACCACCGATAACCCCGATAACAGCACCAGGAATTCCTGAAACTAGCGGAACCATGGCATTTTTAAAGATGTGTTTGTTTGAAATTTCTTTTTCAGACAAACCTTTTGCACGAGCAAAACGAACAAAGTCCTGTGATTGCAAGTCAATCATGTAACGACGAATCCAAATAGCTGTACCAGGAGCACCCAATAAACCAAGGATAACTGCTGGTAAAACATACGAACGCCAATCTCCAGCACCCAAAATAGGGAATGAATCTGGAAGACCAATTGATGATCCAATCAAACGAACAATGTAAACCAAAGCAATGGTTGGAAGGGCCATCAAGAAGGTCAAAAACCCTGTTGAGAAGCTATCAATCCAAGTATTCTTGAAGCGAGCCATAGCTGAACCAAGTGGCACGGCAATCGCATAAGAAATCACCAAACCGATCAATCCAACAACAGCAGAGCTGGCAATCATTGAAGGATATTGGTAGTTACTTTCTGTAGCTGTATAAGGATCATCTTTTCCGTAGTTTGCTACTTCACGAGAATCAGCCTGACTAGGTGATTTATAGGTTCTTGAGTAAATATTTACAGAAGAAGTTTTCTTACCTGTTGGGAACTGAACTTGAGATGTTTTTGTTTGTCCTTGTCCTTGAGTAATAACCTGTAAAACAGGGCTATTAGCATAGGTTGGATAAGAGTCACCTAAATTGATGTTCACAAAGTTTTGATGCACAAATGGGAACTGACTGTTGAAGTACAAGAGATATTTGTGTTTAGTACCTGAACCGACCAATGACCATCCGATAGCTGGATCGTTTTCAAAACGAAGATAACGTTTCAAGTCTGGATTTTCAGGGTCTTGAATTTTATTTGTATGGTCAATATCAATCAAGTTAGCATAGAAGTGAAAAACACGTTCAAAAATTGGGATTTCACGAGTAGCGTAGAATTGACCACTTTCAGTAAATTCTCCCAAGGTCCAACCATGACCGATTTGTTTGATGTATTTTTCGTAGATAGCCTTGTTGGTGTCATTAGCTTCAACGGTTACAGAGGCATCCATCTGGCTAGCTTTTTCTTGCAACTCTTTGGTATCGTAGTACTCGATATAGCCCATACGCTCATAAACAGTATTTTCATAGTTATCACGTTTATCAGCAGTTGTTGCAATCTTGTTATAGTTGGTATCCTGTTTGAAAATCAATTTTCGAGGAACCATTGTATAGATAATCGTGTAAGTCAAGGTTGTTACTAAGAAGATAGAAACCAATGACCGCAAGACACGCATAAAAATATATTTCTTCATATCGTTTCCTTTTAAAATCCCAAAAGAACCTTCTCCTCATGGAGAGAAAGTTCCCTTGAGAGTTATTTATTTAACGTGTTTAGTCAATTCTTTTTGAACTTTTTCGTTTGATTCTTTTTTCTCTTTGAGCCATTTCTCACGAGCTTGTTCATAATCAGCCTTTGTTACAACCTTATTTTGTAACTGAATATATTTGAAGTAGAGATTTGAACCTTTGTCTCCAGATTGGCTATAAGAAGCTGAGAATGGTACAACACGAGAAATGAATGGTGCAGCACCAGTAGAAGACATAGCTGGTAAGAAGAGTGAGCTGTCTGTCAACCAAGCTTGAGCAGCAGCATATTTTTCATAACGTTTGTTAAGATCACTTGTTTCTTTTCCAGCTTCATCGAGCAATTTATCGTAATCTTTCACACCAACTTTTGCTGCAGCTGCATTTGATGGATCATCATAACCCATATAAGTTTTCGTTTGCTCACTATTAGTTGATTTAAGGATATCAAGATAAGTTGATGGATCTTCATAGTCTGGATTCCATCCAACCGCACCTGAAAGATCCCAATCCTCAGCCGCCGCATTAGCAGCATAATAAGTCGCATTAAAGAATTCATCTTTAGAAATTTGTTGAATGTCGATGACAACATTTTCTTCACCTAAAACTTTTTCAACTGATTGTTTGAATGACTGAATACGTGCGATAAAGTTTTTAGACGTTTGGTCTACTGGAACATCCAAGTGGATAGGGAATTTCACACCTTCTGCTTCCAAAGCAGTTTTAGCTTTAGCAAATTCTGCTTTAGCTTTATCAGCATTAAAGAGACCGTCTTGACCATCGGCAAAGTTTACATTTTTCCACTCGTCTCCATAAGTCGTAACTTTTTCAGCAACCAAGTCACCGAAAGTTTTTTCACCTGCAGTCACAAAGTCTGGTTTCACAAATAAATTACGAACTGCGAGAGGAGCACCTTCTTTACCGTTAACTTGAGCAGAATAACCTGTACGGTCAAAGGCAAAGTTCAAGGCTTGGCGGAAGTCTTTGTTAAGAAGAGCTTTCTTAGTAGATGTTTTCTCTTCATCTGTCGTTTTAGATGTATATTTGTAATTTTGTCGATCAATATTTACACCTAAACCTCCAATACCAGCTCCTGACGGAGTGTAGAAAATATTATCCTTGTATGACTCCTCTACCTTTGAGAAGTTTGAACTTGTTGGGTAAAGACGAGCAAAACTATAAGCTCCACTTGTAAAGTTACGCTCAAGTGATTCTTGGTCCGAACCATCAAAATATGCAAGTGTTGCTGTATCTAAATGAACATTCTCTTTATCCCAGTACTGCTCGTTCTTAGCAAATTCGATAGAAGATTTAGCAGTCAAACCTTTGAGCAAGAAAGGTCCATTATATAGCAATGATGTAGGATCTGTCGCTTTAGCAAAATCAGAGCCTTTTGACTTTTCAAATTCTTCGTTTAATGGCCAGAAAATTGAATAAACCATCTTAGAGTTCCAGTAAGGTTCTGGTTGGTTCAAAGTATACTCAAGAGTATAGTCATCAACCGCTTTAACACCTACTGTAGAGAAATCTTTTGAATTCCCAGCCAAATAATCAGATAAACCTTTAACAGAAGTTTCAGCTAGATATAGAGCTTCTGATTTCTTATCTGCCGCATGTTTCAATCCATTCACGAAGTCTTTAGCAGTCACTTCGGCATATTCTTCACCATCGGATGTCATCCATTTGACACCTTTACGAATTTTGTAGGTATAAGTCAATCCATCTTTTGATACAGACCAGTCTTCTGCAACCGCAGGAGTCAAATTCCCGTATTTATCATTTGTGAAGAGGCCATCGATCCCGTTTGAAGTAGCCACTTTCGTACTCTCTTTTCCAGAAATAATATAATCTAATGTTTCTGGATCAGCCGAATAGACATAGCCGTAGGTCTTTGGAGCTGTCGAATCAGATGATTTTGAATTCCCACAAGCCACTAACACACCCGTCGCAAACAAAGCAATTCCTGCTGCAATAAATACTCTACTTTTTTTCATTTCTTTACTCCTCTTATAAAGTATAGGTTATCATCAATTATATCATAGATTTCAAGAAAAGTAAACGAATTTTCAGAATATTTAGGCTTATTCATACAAAAAATCTGAAAAAAGTATTGACTGAGAATGATTTTCAAGGTATAATAATAAACGTTAAGGCGGTATAGCCAAGTGGTAAGGCACGGCTCTGCAAAAGCTTGATCGTCGGTTCAAATCCGTCTACCGCCTTCTATAACTTGATTTATCAGGTTCCATTTAAACAAAAAGCCCAGTTTAAAGGGCTTTTTTCTTTTTCTTCTAATGGATACATATAACTTACAAAAATTTTTGGAGCAAATTTGGGACAGACTTCTTTTTAGGAGACAATTTTTTGATACTCAATGAAAATCAAAGAGCAAACTAGGAAACTAGCCACAGGCTGTACTTGCGTACGGCAAGGCGACGTTGACGCGGTTTGAATTTGATTTTCGAAGAGTATGAAATCAACTGAAAAAGCTTCGTCACGCCTGGTGACAAAAGCCTCTAGTTTACTCTGTTTCTTCTTCTATTTCAACTTCGGTAATTTGGACTTTTACCTTGGTAACACGTCCATTTTTCACCTTATCATTGGTTAGGATAAGCTGTTTGTTTTGGCTGACCAATTCATAACTGAGTTTCTCAGTCGTTGGAATGGTCCCAACTCCTGTCAAATAGTAACCAGCGATGGTATCAACGTCATCACTTGCTAGTTCGACATCAAAGTAGTCATTAAAATCATTGAGATTCATGGTACCTTGAACAATATAAGTATCTTCTCCGATTTGATGAACTTCGATTTCAGCCTTATCTGTTTCGTCATCGATTTCCCCAACGATTTCCTCTAAGAGGTCTTCAAGTGTCACCAAACCAGCCATACCACCGTATTCATCCAGCAAGATTGCCATTTGTCTTTGGGTATTGCGCAATTCTTTTAACAAGTCATCCACAAAAATAGTTTCAGGAACAAAAAGTGGATCTTGTAAGATTTTCTTCCAAACAATATTGTCAAAACCGTCCACAAAGCCCGCATTAAGGAGACTCTTGGTGTGAATGATTCCAATCACGTTATCCTTGTCCCCATCATAGACAGGGATACGAGAATAATTTTGTTTTAAAATACTTTGGATGATGGTTTGACTATCATCCTGAATATCCACCATGAAGGCATCAGTTCGAGGAACCATGACTTCTCTGGCCATTAATTCGTCCAGGGAAAAAATCCCTTGTAACATCTCAATTTCGTCAGCATCTAGTGTTTCTTCACTATTTGTCAACATGTACTCAATTTCATCACGAGTCATTTTTTCGTCAGCATCGTCAAAGGTCATAGGAGTCAAGCGACTCAAGAGATTGGTAGATGCAGATAAGAGCCAAACAAAGGGACTAACTAGTTTCCCAAGTCCAATGATAACTGGCGCTGTACGAATCGCCAAGGCATCCTTTAGATTAAGAGCAATTCTCTTAGGATACAATTCCCCAAAAACGATGGAAATATAAGTCAAAAATGCTAAAGATAGAAAACTTGCAACGGCATAAGCTGTTTCGCTATTTCCAAGCCAAGAAGCAATCTCTTGTCCCAGAGTTTCTGCCAAACTCGCCCCTGATAAGATCGTAATCAGGGTAATCCCTACTTGAATGGTTGATAAAAAGTGGTTAGGATTTTCTAGTACCCTCAGCAGACGAATATAGCGTCTATCTCCTTCTTCTGCCTTTTGTTCAACCCGCGCACGATTTAGTGACACCATGGCCATTTCTGTGGCTGAGAAAAAGGCATTTAACACCGTCAAGATAAACAATAAAACAAATTGTAGCAACAAATTCTGACTACTTGGGTCTTCCATAGTTCTTCTCCTAAAATAGTATCTTATCCACTATTATATCACAAAATATAGTCCAGTAAATATTATTTTTTCTCAGTGTCTATTCTAGTTCTACTTAAATTGTCCAAAAAAGAACCCCTATATCCACAAGTGACATAGGAGTTTATGTTATCTTTTACTGAGTAACAGTCACTTCTCCAGTTCGGTAATCCAGTTGAAGTCCCTTTTGAACATTGGGAACTAGAACATTGAATTCCAATTCTCCGTCTGAAGACTTGGCTTCAATCTGTGAAGCTGAAGGAACTAAATCCTCGTTTGAAGCATAATAAAGAGTTACACGATAACGGACACGCTTGTTTTTATCCAAGGCCTTACGTACCATGCTTTCATAGTAGTTTTGACCAGTCGAATCCTCGGCTTGAGCCTGATTTGCCCAGGCTGTTTGAACAGCAATGTTTTTAGGATTGCTTGTCGAGGCATCAAAACCATCCAAGCCACCGATTAAGGCATAGCCTAACAAGTGACCTCTATCAACCGCATGGGTATAAGTACCCTTTAGATTCTTAACCTGATACCAGCCTGGAGGAGTCCATGAAGTCGAACCATTCCCAGTTTCTTCACGATTCTTGTACTGGCGAGTAGCCTTGGACAAGAGGGCATTTGCTACGGTTGGCACTGTTTCCTTGCCCACTGTCTTTGTTTTATTATCAGCGTAGGGCTTACTTGAAACCTTGGCATCTAGATTTGTTTTATTGCCATTGACGATAAAAGCACCTGAGCCATTCCACTCCAGACTCCCTTTTATTTGGCTTTTGACTGCATCTGTTAAGACACTTTCTGCCAATGCTTGACTAGGAGCTTCAGAAGCTTGTTTTTTCTGACTAACCTTTGTTTTAGGACTATTAGCTGTCGACTGCATCTGCTTGATATAATAGCTTCCCGCAGATAAAAGCAATAACACTAGCAGTCCGATCAGTGTCTGTCTTGTTTTTTTATCCATTTTTCTCCTTATCTCTAGAAAAAGACTGGTTCTCCAGCCTAATTTCCTGTAAATTTATGAATTAATTCCTGCCATTTTGCTGGAGACAGGATAGCCCATGGATCTTGACCCTTGCCCAAGATTCCATAACCGACCATTAAACCAATTCCTAGGGCTAAAACACCTAAAATCAGTACTATGATGACTAAAAGTAAACGCTTGACTACGTAGCTTGATTTCTTATTCATCTTCATCACTTGCCTCAATCCGCTGAATCTTAGCACCTAGCTGCGCCAACTTCTCATGGAAACGGTAATAACCTCTATCCAAGTGAACCAATTTACCAACAACGGTTTCTCCTTGCGCTACCAAACCTGTCAAAATTAAGGCAGCACTGGCACGAAGGTCAGTTGAAAGAACTTCTGCCCCCTGCAAAGGTTGACCACCAACAATACGAGCTGTATCACGGATAATCTCAGAGTGCAAGCCCATGCGACGCATTTCTTCTAGATGTTGGAAACGATTTTCGAATACCGTCTCCACCATAGTTGATTCCCCTTTTGCGACGGTCATCAAGGCTGTAAATTGAGCCTGCATATCTGTTGGAAAACCTGGGTGGGGCAAGGTTTTCACATGAACAGCTTTTAAATTTTCTAGTTGAGAGCGAACTCGAATTCCTTCAGTCTCCTCTGTCACTTCCACTCCCATTTCAAGCAATTTGGCAATCAAGGGACGGTTGTGCTCCCAAACAGCGTCTTTAATCAAGACATCACCACCAGTCATGGCAGCAGCTACCATAAAGGTTCCTGCTTCGATACGGTCTTGGACTACATTGTGAGTCGTACCATGAAGTTTGTCAACACCGGTAATGGTAATGGTCTCTGTACCAGCACCCTTAACCTTAGCTCCCATTTCATTGAGGAGAATGGCCAGGTCAACAATCTCAGGCTCACGCGCAGCATTTTCAATCACTGTCACCCCATCAGCTAGGGTTGCTGCCATCATCAAGTTCTGCGTAGCACCAACACTTGGGAAGTCCATGTAAATATGAGCTCCATGTAAGCGATCAGCCTTGGCTTCGATATAACCAGCTGTCTGACTAATCTTAGCCCCCATAGCTTCTAGACCTTTCAAATGAAGATCAATAGGACGGCTACCAATCGTACAACCACCTGGCATGGATACCTTGGCATGACCTACACGGGCAAGAATTGGTCCCAAGACAACGATAGATGCACGCATCTTGCTGACATACTTGTAAGGAGCTTCCTCAGTGATATCGCCAGTCGCGTCCACCTCGACAAGATGAGCCTCCTCATCAAAATCCACCTTGGCATTCAAACCACGAACCACCTGATTCATAGTGAAAACATCTGACAAGATAGGAACATTCTGCAAGACGGTCTTTCCTTCACTTGCTAGAATAGTCGCTGCCAACAAGGGCAAGACTGCATTCTTTGCTCCTTCGATCGTAACACTTCCTACCAGACGATTATCGCCACCTTGAACCACAATTTTTTCCATACTTATTTCCTTTACATTTGATTTTATAATAATCCTCTAAGCGCTTCTTGCCACAACTGATACAGGCTGATAAAGAAAGAACTCATGATGTAGCCCATTACAATGCTGAAAAAAGCTACTAGTAAACGAACTTTTCCTGTATTCTCAGTTGTCACTTTTAAAACCTTTTCCCATCTAACAAGATCCTTTAAAAGGTAAAAACTCACATAAATAAAGAGCATGTGACTGCTTAGAGTGAATAATAATTGAACCATTTGACTATTATACCATCTTCTCTGTTTGTGCGCTAGTTTGGAAACTTCACTTAAAAACTAGGGATTGTTTTTCAAGTAATCAATTGCATCTTGTAGGGTTTTAACTGGCACGATTTTCATATCTGTCTTGATTGTTTTAGCTGCTTCCAGGGCTGTTTGGTAGTTGTTTTTAGCATCAGGATGTGCTTTTTGTTCTTCTTCGCTAACAGGGTTATCAGGGGCAAAGAAAATCGCGGCACCTTCTCTAGCCGAAGCTACAACTTTTTTATCAATACCTCCAATATCCCCCACATTCCCATCGCGGTCAATGGTTCCTGTACCAGCAACGATACGACCATTACGAAGGCCAGGGTCAGCTATTTGGGTATAGATGGCCAGACTAAACATGAGACCAGCACTTGGTCCGCCGATACCAGCTGTTGAAAAGCGAATTGGGACATCACTGATCACTTCCGTACGGTCAATCAAACCGATTCCAATTCCATTTTTGCCATTTTCTAGAGTAATGATTTTTCCTTCTGCAGACTTGGTTTGCCCATCCTCTTCATAGGTCACTTTAACTGAGTCCCCTAGTTTTTGAGAATTGACGTAATCAATCAAGTCTTTGGAACTGTCAAAGGTTTGATCATTGACTGCTGTGACCGTATCAGAGATGTTGAGAATCCCTTTAAAGGTCGAATTATCCGTCACAGTCAAAACATAAACCCCAAGATATTTTAGTTCAATATCCTTACCAGCTGTTTTTAGCCCTTGATACTTGGCCATATTTTGCGATGTTTGCATGTAGAATTGATTAATCCGCATAAATTCAACATCAGAAGAGCCACCTGTAGTCTCTTGGGCACTACGAATATCTGTAAAAGGCGTCAACCACGCATAAATCATATGGGCTAAAGTAGCGTGCTGGACACCAACCGTAACAAATTGATAGGCACCAGCTTCCTTATCTTCTGTGTCATTGACTTTAAGGACTTGGCGAATATCTTCCGAACCACCTGGAACTTCTATATAGTAGGGCAAGGGCACTACAAATGCCAAGAAAGTCACAATTAAGGCCGCAATGACATATAAGGGCCATCTAATCTTTTTTTTCATTTCTTATTTCCTCCAAAATACTATCAGGAACATAGCAGGCAATATCCTGACCAAACTTCAAAAGCTCTCTAACACCTGATGAACTGATATAGAGATGTTCAGGTCGGCTATGTAAATAAATGGTCTCTATATTAGGAGACAGCTGATGGTTGTAGTAATCAAAACTGGCTTCATATTGCAAATCCGCTGCATTCCTCAACCCCCGCACTAGACAAGTAGCCCCCAGTCTTTTTGCAACATCAACCACCAATTCATCATGAGAAGACACAACTTCAACATTTTCCAAATGTTTCAAAGCCATTTCTAGCCCTCGTTTACGATTTTCGATAGGGAGAAATCCTTGTTTGTGAGGATTAAAAAAAATACCCACATAGAGCTTATCAAAGAGTTTGCTAGCCCGTTCAATGATATCCAGATGCCCGTTTGTCATCGGATCAAATGAGCCTGTGAATAAGCCAATCTTATCTGACATAGACTGTCACCTTACTAATTCCATAAATCTTTTCCTTCCAGATGCCCAGGCAGGCAATTTCTTCTGGAAGTTCAACGGCCTTATCTGTCTCACACACGACCATGACATCTTCAGAAAAAAGCTCTTTCTCAGCCATTTTTTCAATATCTGCTACGATTTGTTCCTTGGCATAAGGAGGGTCTAAGAAAATGAGGTCAAATTCCCCAGATATCTGTTCCAAGGCTCGTTCCGCATCCATCTTGAGGAGTTGAAATTTTCCAACTTCCTTGGTCATCTGAATATTTTCAGCCACGATGGTCTGAGCCTTACGGTCTCGCTCCACCAAAACAGCGCTGGACATGCCACGCGAGACTGCCTCGATAGATAAACCACCACTACCTGCATAAAGGTCCAAGACTCGTCCCCCTTCAAAGTAGGGACCAATCATATTAAAAATAGCTCCCCTAACCTTATCCGAAGTGGGTCTTGTCGTCTTTCCTTCTAGTGTCTTGAGGGGACGCCCCCCATAGATTCCTGATACGATTTTCATACCGTTTATTATACCAAATTATGGGCAAAAAGAGAAAGAAAACCGAACCTTGCGGTTCGATTCTCTACAAAATATTTTCGTAAGTATCGCGGACTTCTTGAGGCCAAACACTTGTTTGCACTTCTCCGATGTGTTTCTTGCGAAGTAGGAACATGGCCATCCGAGATTGTCCAATTCCTCCACCGATTGTCAATGGGAATAGGCCATTCAACAAAGCCTTGTGCCATTCCAATTCTAAACGGTCTTCATCACCTGTAATGGCAACCTGACGGCGAAGCGTTTCTTCATCAACACGAATCCCCATAGAGGACAATTCAAAGGCTCCACCTAAAGACTCATTCCAGACAAGAATATCTCCATTCAGACCCTTGTAACCATTTTCAGACTCACTTGTCCAGTCATCGTAGTCTGGCGCACGTCCATCGTGCGGTTTACCGTCTGGCAATTCACCACCGATACCAATCAAGAAGACTGCTCCAAATTCTTTACAGATAGCATTTTCACGCTCTTTTGGTGTCAAATCTGGGTAGCGTTCTACCAACTCTTCTGTGTGGATAAAAGTGATTTGTTTTGGCAAGATTGATTCAATGTCATAGCGGGCTTCAACAGCTAGCTCAGTAAGGCGAATAGCCTTGTAAATCTTCTCAACTGTTTCTTTTAGATAAGCGATATTCCGTTTACCATTTGGGATAACTTTCTCCCAGTCCCACTGGTCAACATAAACAGAGTGGGTCGCATCCAGCGAATCTTCGTCTGGACGAAGGGCCTTCATGTGGACGAAGAGACCCTCACCCTCACCGAAACCAAAGCGAGCCAAGGTATGGCGTTTCCATTTAGCAAGGGAGTGCACCACTTCATAAGTAGCATCAGGGATTTGGAGAACCTTGACTGATACGGCATTCTCCACACCTGATAAATTATCCTGCATCCCGTCACCGACCCTGCTCAAGATAGGACCTTGAACTTCGACAACTTCTAACTTATCTTTCAAATACTGGGTAAAAGTGTTTTTGACAAAGGAAATTTCTTCTTGTTGATGGATAAAACTTTTCTTCATAAACTACTCCTCAAAAAATTAATTAAAAGCATTATACACCTATTTCCAAGAAAAGAAAAGAGCAAATATAAAAAAATCAGTGCTCCTTCGAACACTGATGTTAGGGACCTTCTAGTCATTGCGACCAAAGATACGTAGAATACTTAGGAAAAGATTGATAAAATCAAGATAGATACTGAGAGCCATTGACACAACCCAACCTGTCGCTACACGACCTTGTGATTGCTCATAGGCATAGCGAATTTTTTGGTTGTCCCAAGCAATCAAACCTGAGAAAACCAAGACCATGGCAATACTAATCATGTAGTCAAAGAAGCTATTGGCTAAAAATAGATTCACAACCATAGCAATGATGAGACCAACAAGCGCCGCCATCAAAGCTCGGCCCATTCCACTCAAATCTTTCTTAGTGAAAATTCCGATTGCCGCCATGATAAAGAAGAGAAGGGCACTGGATACAAAGGCTGATAAGACGGTCCCAGGTGTATAGAAGGCTACGACAAAGCTGAGCGTAAAGCCATTTAAAACAGAATAAACTAAAAATACTGGGAGAGCTGCTGGGCTATTTTTGGCAGCCATACTACTTGCAACAAAGACCAGAGCAAGTTCTGCAAAAGTTGCAATCATCAACCAGAGACGGCCATGCATTAAAAAGTAGACCAATTGGGACTGAAAGACTGTCAACATCAAAGCTGACACGAGAGCCGATAGACCTATTCCAAGTCCCACAAAGGCGTAAACCTTAGCGTAAAATTGATTGAGACCTGAACGTTCTTGAATAATCGTTTGATTCATTCTGATTCTCCTTTTTCTATAAATATGTCTTGATTATAACAAAGATTTTATAAATTAGCTGAAATAAAACATCAAAATGCCTGCTGCAACTGCCACGTTGAGACTTTCCGCTCGACCTTTCATGCCTATATGAATCAGCTGGTCAGCACTCTCAGCCATGATATGACTAATCCCCTGTCCTTCATTTCCCATAACTAAAGCAAAGTTTTCTAAGGGAGAAAGCTCACGATAATCCTTTGAATCTCTCGATAAGGTCGTTGCCAGAATAGGCAAATTGCTCTTCTTTGCCTCCTCTACAAAGGTGGCAAGAGGCATACGATAGATAGGCAAGTGAAAATGACTTCCTTGCATGGAACGCAGGGTCTTGAGACTGTAGATATCTGCCGACTTATCTGAAACAATCACTCCAGTAAAACCTGCTGCATCCGCCGTTCGAATCATGGTACCCACATTGCCAGGATCTTGGACATCTTCTAAAAATAGAAACTTACCCTGATGGAGATCAGGCAGTCCCACTTCCTCTTTTTGAATCACTGCAATAATCCCTTGAGGAGTTTGCGTATCTGCCAAATCCCGCAAAATCTCCTCTGAAACCCAGATAGTTTGAGGAAAAGCAGCTAGCTGATCTCGGTAACTTTCTAGGGCAAAGATTTTCTCAATCGTCACCCCAGCTTGCACAGCTTCTTCAAACAAGTGCCAGCCTTCAATCAAATAGGCAGACTTGCGGTATTTTTTTTGGTGTAATTTCTTGGCATTTTTTACCACAGAATTGGCTTTTGAGGTTATAATAGTCATAGAAATATTATAACACAATCAAAGGGGTTTGGTATGCAAAAGGTTAGAATGATTGCCCAAGGTAGGGTACAGGGAGTCGGCTTTCGTTGGGGTGTTTACAGCCTGGCTCTTGAAATCGGTGGCATCACAGGTCGGGTATGGAATAACGACGATGGCACAGTGGAAATATTAGCCCAAGCAGACTCATCTGCTATCATGGCAAAATTTATCCAAGAAATCCGCAAAGGACCCACACCTTTTTCAAAAGTCAGCTACTTAGATGTCCAACTGAGCAACTTTCCTCCCTACCCTGACTTTAAAATCGCAAATTAGGTCTCTAGAACTATTGTATATTTTGTAAAAAAACAGTAGAATAGAAAGGTATAATTTTTAAAGAAGGAATAAAAACAGTGAAATCTATTAAACGTTTTGCACTCTCAGCTATGGGAGTGGCTATGTTGCTAGTCTTGACTGGTTGCGTTCAGATTGATAAAGCAACAGGTAAGCCAATTGGTCCCGTTTGGGATTTCTTGGGTGCTCCGATGGGAGAAGCTATCAAGTACTTCGCTACTGATAAAGGTCTAGGCTTCGGTGTCGCTATCATCATCGTAACTATTATCGTTCGCTTGATTATCTTGCCACTTGGTATCTACCAATCATGGAAGGCAACGCTTCACTCTGAAAAGATGAACGCCCTCAAGCACGTCCTTGAGCCACACCAAACACGTCTCAAGGAAGCAACAACTCAAGAAGAAAAACTCGAAGCCCAACAAGCTCTCTTTGCTGCTCAAAAAGAGCACGGCATCAGCATGTTTGGTGGTGTAGGATGTTTCCCTATCCTCCTTCAAATGCCTTTCTTCTCTGCAATTTACTTTGCTGCCCAACATACTGAAGGTGTTGCTCAAGCAAGTTACCTAGGAATTCCTCTAGGCTCTCCAAGTATGATTTTAGCTGCCTGCGCTGGTGTCCTTTACTATCTTCAATCACTCCTTTCACTTCACGGAGTAGAAGATGAAACGCAAAGAGAACAAATCAAGAAAATGGCTTACGTGAGCCCAATCACGATTGTTGTCTTCTCCCTCATTTCACCAGCCAGTGTCACACTTTACTGGGTTGTCGGTGGTTTCATGATGATTCTCCAACAGTTTATCGTCAACTATATCGTCCGTCCAAAACTTCGCAAAAAAGTCCGTGAAGAACTAGCCAAGAACCCACCAAAAGCACGTGCTTTCTCTACACCAAGTGGACGAAAAGACGTTACCCCTGAACAACCAACTGCTATCACAAGCAAGAAAAAACACAAAAATCGCAACGCTGGAAAACAACGTTCGAGATAAAGCTACGTAAATTATCCAATAATTAAAAAACGAATGAATGATAAATAGTTTTCATCAACTAGATATCATCATTCGTTTTTATTATCTACCGTTACATCTTATACTAGTCGAAAAAGTTAAATAGTTTAAAAGCTCACATATAAAAACTATTCAATCATAAATTAACAAGTAAATCACTATGATTTAATACAATTCACAGTTATTAAAACTTCTGCTCCCTCGTCTCTATTTCTAAGCTCAACTCGGCCTTTGTGTAGTTTTGCAACTCTACATACAAAACTTAGTCCAATACCATAATGTTGCTCTTTATACGATCTAGCTTTATCCATACGATAAAAGAGCTTTCCAAAATTAGTTAAAACTTCCTCTGGAAATTCCGAACCATTATTCCATATACCTATTTTCAATTCCTTCCCCTCTTGCTCTACTCTAATTTTAATTTTAGGATTCTGTTTATCAGCGTATTCCAAAGCATTTGTTAAAATATTTTGTATGGCACGAATCAGAAGAGATTGATTTATATAATAGTTTTCAGTTCCTTTCACATTTTGTTCAAAAGAAAACTTCATCTGATTTTTTATCAAAAAAGAGACTTCTTTCTCTAATTCATTGATAAAATCTGAAGAGGAATACTCCGTCCAACCTGTCTCATCATCATAATAGGTTTTAGAATAGTGAATCAATTGATTGAAATAATCTAGTAACTGTTGACTAGCTCTTTCTATATCTGCTAAGCATTCTTGAGATTGGTCGTTTTCAGTTATCGTCTGCAAAAATTCCACATTTCCCCTAATAATGGTTAAGGGAGTTTTTAAATCATGAGAAGCTGCTGAAACCTGAAACATCAAATCTTCCTTCTGCTGTTTCTCATTAACTATTAATTGTCGAATTCTATCTTGCATCACAATAATCCGATTTCCTGTCTCGCGAAATTCTTTAACCGTTAAACTTTCTGTACATTCCTTCTTCAACCACATACTATTTTCATAAATCAAAGTCATTTCATAACTCAGTTTTTTCAACAATTTTCCAATGTGATAACTTATTAGAACAATCAATAAAACACAAAGATATATCCATGATGACACATTAAAAAAGATTGATAGAACACCACTATTGTTTAAAGTTTTCCCATCTTCATTTATTTGTATAGATACTGAAGCTAAGGGAATAAGATAGGCCATTAGTAAGCCAAGACTAAACTGCCAAATAATTCTCCAACAGGTTTCTCGAATTAATTGTCTAAAACTTTTGATTCTACCCATTGATATCCTCCACCGTATAAGGTTTTAATTGGATTTAATTGATAAGGTTTCAACTTTTGACGAATTTGATAAATGTACTCTGAAACCGAACGTAAGAGCGCTTCTGAACTTTGTGGATATAGATAATTATAAATTTCCTCAATAGAATATATTTTACTTGGGTTGCTTGCCAAAAGATTCACTATGTCAAATTCCCTCCTTGTCAGAGCAATCTTATCATCGTTTACAAATAGTTCCTTACTATCCGTATATAGTATAAGCTTCCCAATCTTTATTTGATGAACATTTCCTTTAATCCGTTCTTCACGACGTAAGTGCATTTTAACACGTGCTAACAATTCTTGCATACTAAAGGGCTTCATAATATAATCATCAGCACCTGCATTAATTCCAGCTACTAAATCTTCATCCATATCCTTAGCAGTTATAAAACAGATAGGAACAGTTATCTGTTCGCGAATCATCTGACAGATCTCTAAACCACTAACAGGCATCATAATATCTAATAGAATCAAGTCAAAGCCTGTAAAATCACAAAGATCAATCTCTTCTATCTTATTTCGTATGACTACTTCATATTTTTCATATTCTAGTACTTTTTTTATTAGACGAAGAATAGCGAGATCATCATCTACCACCAAAATTTTATAAGCCATAACTCACCCTCCTAACTATATTATAGCACTAACCGAGAAAAAGACAGGATATCCCCTGTCTCTAGCGTACATTTCTTCCTATAAGTATCAGTGTAGCAAATAGAAAAACAATTAATAACCAAACTATTTGTATCCCTAAGCCTTGCCACACTGGATAATAAAGCGACAAGGGATGGGTATAAAAACAATTCATACTAGCTAGTAATGGTAAATTTCTAAAAAAAGAACTGAATTGTAGTAACATTTGTCCCAACCCCAATAAAAGGGATAAACTGATTCCCAAAATTAAGATAAAAGACTGGGAAATAAATACAAAAATACCACTTAAAAGAGAGAAGGTTAGAATAGAAATACATGCTGGAAATAGGATTGTCAGAACATGTTTAATATTACTCAAAAGATTGATATTGTAGTATCCTTGGGCGATTAGTATACATAATGATATTACAGCGACCAATAATACAATTTCCACACATAATACAATAGCTAGTTTACAGATTATAAATTTCAAACGATTTGGACATGTAAGAAAACTGGTACGAAGGCTAGAACCTGTAAATTCTTGACCTATAAATAGAACCGCTAGACTAACGAAACCTGCCTGTCCTAAATAGAGACTTTGCAGTAGCTGTTCCAAAACAAACTGTAGAGTCAACTGGTCTGGCTTACTATTTAAAAAAACAACCATCGCCGGAATACACAGTAATAGAGCACCTATAATCAACCAGTGCCAAGGATTCATAATAAACTTGAGATACTCACTTTTAAGTTGTTCTTTCAACTTATTCACCTCCTCCAATATCTGACTTGAGTAAGCGGTAAATTGCTAAAGCCAAGAATGAGAAGTTCCAACAAAGTAAAAATAAAATATGTTGTAAACTATTATGTTCTAAAATTTGAGGAGATGTAGCAATCAATCCTTGCCCCAATGCAACTGGAAGAAATTTTGCAGCCGATATATAGTTTGCTAAGAATGTTCCTAAATTGTAGACTTGAGGAAGCAAAAATAATAGAGGAACAATGGCTGTTTTAAATGTCAAAGCCATAATATAGGCCAGCAGTCCCAACAAAGTCCAAGCTATACTGGCTAAAAATATATAGAACCAAACTCTCCCATTTAGTGAAAAAAGCAATAAGCCATCTTGTCCTAAAACATAATGTGTCATGTTAATCGTAAGGAATATTGATAGAAAGGAAATGAAAAAAGAAAATACAATCCAAACTAATGTTTTTGAAACTAGGAAAGAACTTCGATTTGTAATAGAGAGGAGGCTTGTACGAATAGCAGAGCCTTTATACTCCTCGGCTCCGTAAATTGAGCCTAGGATAATCATAATAAAAACACCAAATAAAGTGACATCAAAACCTAAAAATTCAATAGGAGGTATAGCTTCTGCTAATTCTGGATTTGTCTCTGGTGTAGCATGGATACCAACTGAAACAATTTGAGAAGCACCAATATTTGCTAAAAATGTTTGAAATACCAGTATCAAGAATAGTACAACATGAGTAGCTCTCTTATAAAGTAATTTCAATATTTCAGAATGAAGAGAGAAAATAAGTGCCATATCACTTCCCTCCTTCTGTCAAACTAAAGAAGACTTCTTCTAGTGAAGAAAGATTTTTCATCACTTCTTGTAAAGTCCCTTTTATAAGAACTTTTCCTTTATTTATGATAACTACATCATCTGTTACTGCTTCCACTTCCGATAATATATGAGATGATAGCAAGACTGTTTTCCCTTCTTGAGCTTGTTTTTTTATAAACTCTCTAAACCACCGAATTCCTCTTGGATCCAACCCATTAGTCGGTTCATCCAATATCAGGTACTGAGGATTTCCTAATAGAGCTGTTGCAATTCCCAAGCGTTGTCCTTCTCCTAATGATAATTTCCCAATTTTAGATTTTTTCTTATGACTAATATCCACCATATCCAAGACTTGCTCAATTCGCTGACTGGATATCCCATTACTAGCAGCAACAATTTTCAAATGTTGATAAACAGTCCGATCATCAGGAGCACCTACACTGTCAAATGAAGCTCCTACAGTCTTTAGAGGAAATTTTAATTCCTTATAAGTTTGATCTCCAATTTTGGTAAGACCAGATGTTGCTTTGTCTAATCCTAATAAAATACGTAAGGTTGAACTTTTTCCAGCTCCATTTGGACCCAGGAAAGCAGTCACTCTACCTGCTTTTGCTTCAAAAGAAATATCTTTTAAAATTTGAGTTTGTCCATATGACTTACATAAATTTTTAATGGCAATACTTTGTTCCATAGATGTTCTCCTATTCTATTTAATATTTCTAAAAGTAACTATATCTTACACATTCATTTTCGGATTTTTTTCAGAATTTAGAGAGTAAAAAAGATTTAAAATTTTGTTTCATTTAACTATCTAGATTTGTGTAAACTTAAAAGCCCGATGTTTCCATCAGGCTTCTTTTTATCCATGTACACGTTTCATATAGTCTTGGTAACTTTCGGTATCCATGAGTTTTTTAGCGTTCTTGACGCGGTCTGCTGTCGGTGGTTTAACCCCTTCGAGGGAATAAGGAATTCCCAATTCACGCCATTTGAACTCACCCATAGTGTGATAAGGCAGAATTTCAAACTTATCAACATTTTTGAGGGTCTTGACGAACTTCCCAAGTTCAATCAAGTCATCATCTCTGTCTGTCAATCCTGGAACTAGCACGTGGCGAATCCAGACAGGTTTTCCAATATCTGATAGATACTGGGCACAAGCCAAGATATTTTTATTGGTTTGGCTAGTGACAATCTTGTGCTGTTCTTCGTTGATTTCCTTGATATCCAAGAGAACCAAGTCAGTGACAGCCATGAGTTTGTCAAACTTTTCAAGGTAACGTGGTTTATTACGGAATGGAAGGGCACAGGTATCCAAGGTACAGTGGATTCCGTGTTCTTTGGCCTTGGTAAAGAGAGCAATCAGGAAATCAATCTGCAAGAGGGCTTCTCCTCCACTGACTGTAATCCCACCCTTATTCCCCCAGAAACCGCGGTAACGCAAGGCTTCAGTCAAGACATCATCTACCGTCCGTTCACGTGACTTATTGGACTCCATAGCCCAAGTGTCAGGGTTGTGGCAATACTGGCAACGCATGTGACAGCCCTGCAAAAAGACAATAAAGCGAATACCAGGCCCATCTACTGACCCAAAGCTTTCTGTCGAATGCACCATTCCTGTCACTTGTCCATAATCAATTGTTTCTTCAGACATATCGTTACCTTCCTTGAAAACGTTTTATAGTTTTATTATATCACGACTTGAAAGAAAAACAAGATTTTTGCCTATTTTTTAGAAAGCAATCTGTTTTTCAATTTCATTTTCAATTACTTATCATTTTATTCTTCAAAATCAAAGCCATATAAGGTTGCAAAATAGTCCTCAGGGCGCTCTGCACGGCGGATTTGACGGGCTTTACCTTCTTCGGTATAGAGGATTTCCGCAGAACGAAGTTTAGCGTTGTACTGGTAGCCCATTGAAAAACCGTGGGCACCTGTATCATGAATTACCAGCAAATCACCGATTTCTGTATGAGGCAGTTCGCGATTCACTGCAAATTTATCATTGTTTTCACAGAGTGAACCAACCACATCTACCACTTCAGCTGGTCCATCTGGATGGGTCACGTTAGTAATATGATGGTAAGCTCCGTACATAGCTGGACGCATGAGGTTGACTGCTGATGCATCCACACCCAGATAAGTACGGTAAGTTTTCTTCTTATGAGTGACTCTTGTGACCAAAGCACCGTGAGGTGCCAACATAAAACGACCCAATTCAGTGAAAATCTTGACCTCACCAAGACCTGCTGGCGTAAGGACCTCTTCATACACCTTACGAACTCCCTCACCAATCAAGGCAATATCATTTGGCTCCTGGTCTGGACGATAGTTGACACCAATACCGCCAGAAAGATTGATAAAGTCTAGCGAAATGCCCAACTTTTCCTTGATTTCAACAGCCAATTCAAAAAGCTGACGAGCCAACTCTGGGTAATAGAGATGGGTGACGGTATTGGACGCTAGGAAGGAGTGAATCCCAAAAGTCTTGGCTCCTTTTTCCTTCAAGATGGCAAAAGCTTCAAAGAGCTGGTCCTTGGTCATACCAAACTTGGCTTCTCCAGGATTGTCCATAATATCTGTTCCCAGTTCAAAAACGCCTCCAGGATTGTAACGACAAGAGATAATTTCTGGAATGCCTGCTGCACGCTCTAGATGTTCAATATCTTCAAAGGCATCCAAGTTAATGGTCGCACCCAATTCACGTGCATAGGCGTATTCCTTGTCTGGCGTATTGTTTGAAGAGAACATGATCTCAGAACCAGGGAAATTCAGTTTATGACTCATCAAAAGCTCCACATAACTAGAGCAGTCCACACCGCAACCTTCCTCTTGGAGAATTTTCAAAATAGCTGGAGTTGGAGTAGCCTTAACTGCAAAATATTCCTTAAAGCCCTTGTTCCACGAAAATGCTTGGTTGACGGCTCTTGCCTTTTCACGAATTCCCTTCTCATCATACAAGTGAAAGGGAGTCGGGAACTCGGCAACAATCTTTTCTAAGTCTTCTTTATTGATAAATGGTGTTTTCATAAGTTTCCTTCTATTCTATTTGCAAAGAAAGGCTGGGACAATCGTTCCAACCTTTAGTTCTATCTCTTAATCTTCGTCAAAGATATTGCCAACCTCAACATCGATGGCTTGGTTCTTGACATCAATATTGGTTACCTTCAAGAGTGACTTGTAGTCAAATTGCTTTTCACGTTCTTCTTGGGCATTGTCCGCAAAGACTGCGACACCAGCTAGTTCAGAATCAAACTCACGCAGGAGGCTGATCATCCCGTTGACCGTTCCGCCACCTTTCAAGAAGTCATCCACAATCAAGACACGGCTGCCGGCCTTGAGACTGCGTTTTGAAAGGAACATTTTCTCAATGCGGTCTCCACTTGAACCTGATACATAGTTGACGCTGACAGTTGAACCTTCGGTAATTTTCAAGTCACGGCGCACAATGACAAAAGGAACATTGAGGACATTGGCAACTGCATTTGCAAGTGGAACACCCTTAGTCGCTACTGTCATAACCGCGTCAATTTTTTGGTCCATAAAGCTCTTGGCAATAATGCGTCCAATATTTTTCAAGATAGCTGGTGTGCTAAGCAAATCTGACAAGTAGATATAGCCACCAGGCAAGATACGATCACTTTCTGATAACTTAGCACGCAAGTCCTCAACCATTTCCTTGGCATCATGGCTTGAGATTGATGGTGTGAAAATGACACCTCCACCAGCCCCAGTAACTGTCTGGATGTGGCCGATTTCGATTTCCTCAAAGGCGCGTTTGATAATCACGATATCTTCTGAGATGGATGATTTAGCAGATTCATACTTTTCAGCAAAAGTATTGAGACTAGTTAGTTTATAAGGATTATTAATCAAATAGTTGGAAATGACAACCATCCGATCACTTCTTCTTAATTTCATTTCTATTTCCCATTTCATTTAATTTTGATATTTTATCCATTATACCATATTCACATAAAAAAACGAACATTCTTGCCCTAAAAAATGCTCGTTTTTCTTAAATTATTAATCTAAATCTGGTTTGTAGAAGGAACGATTGTCCATAGCGAAGATTTTATTGGTCATCTCTCCCTTATCCACCAAAGCCAGAGCTGTTGACATCATCATCATGCTAGCATCCAGATTGTCAATCATATGGATAATCTCTGCCTCCATAATACGTGGACGAACCGGGCTTCCGTACTCTAATAAACCGTGGTGACTGAGGATAACGTGGCGGAGCAGAACGACTTCTTCTTTGGTGTCATCGATGCCGAGTTCCATCACTGTCTTGGTAATTTCACTATCAATCAGAGCGATATGTCCAAGGAGATTGCCTCGCACTGTATACTCAGTTTGGTCTGGTCCCGTCAACTCGATAACTTTAGCCAAGTCATGTAGCATAATTCCTGCATAGAGCAGGCTCTTATTAAGTTGAGAATAGATTTCGCTAATGGCATCTGCCAAACGTACCATGGTCGCCGTATGATAGGCCAAGCCTGTTTCAAAGGCATGGTGATTAGTCTTGGCAGCGGGATAGGAGTAAAATTCCTTATCATACTTAGTGTAGAGCTTTCGGACAATCCGTTGCCAAACAGGATTTTCAATTTTGAAAATCATTTGCGACATATAGTCACGGATTTCCTTGACATCAACTGGCGACTTGACCTTGAAATCAGCTGGATCATTGGGTTCACCAGGCTGAGGCAGGCGGAGAGTAATTTGATTGACTTGAGGGGTATTGTTATAAACTTCTCGGCGTCCTTTCATGTGGACAACCTTACCTGCGGTAAAGGCCTCAACGTTATGAGGTTGGGCATCCCAGAGTTTCCCTTCAATCTCGCCACTATCATCTTGGAAGGTAAAAGCTAGGTAGTTTTTCCCAGCGCGAGTTTGTCTCAGGTCAGCTGACTTGATTAGGTAAAAGCCTTCAAACAGCTCATCTTTTTTCATGTGACTAATCTTCATATTCTTCCTCATTTTCTTGGAAATGGAGTAGATCAAGCGCAGGCTCACCTTCTGACAACTCAATGTGACGGAGCGTCCGCTCGATAGCTGTGGTACGACGGTTTAATAATTCATCAATATTGCCAGAGGCATGTTGGAGGTGTTTTTGTGCCTTGACCAGAATGCCACCAAACTTGCCAAACTCGGTCTTGACACTAGCAAGAGTCTTGCTAATATGGTCAGCACTCTTTTGGATATTGAGGGTCTTGAAGCCAACTGATAGGGAATTGAGAAGGGCTGATAAGGTACTTGGACCTGCGACAATAATCTGCTCCTCTCGTCTCAAATCATCAAAGAAGATCGGATTGCGAACAATCTCTGAGTAAAGTCCTTCTGTCGGAACAAACAAGACTCCAAAATTGGTCGTCCGAGGTGGGGCTATGTACTTACTCTTGATATCCTTAGCAAAGCGCTTGACGCTTGCTAGGAGTGACTTACGGCAGCGTTCAATCTCGTCCCTATCACCTGCTTCATAGGCTTCTTCCAAGCGGTAATAATCTGCCAGTGGAAATTTAGAGTCGATTGGTAGGTAGACATATTCCTGGTCGCCCTGTCCAGGTAATTTGATGGCATACTCCACTCGTTCGCTAGAGTTTTCAACTGTTGCGTATTCTCGTTCATACTGGGCTGGTGTCATGATGTCTTCGATGATTTGCCCCAGTTGCAATTCTCCCAGAATTCCTCGCGTCTTGGTTCCAGAGAGAACCTTATTGAGAGCACCAACATCGCGGGCAACTGTCTGCATTTCTCCCAGACCACGATTGACCGACTCCAGTTGCTTGGAAACTGTCTCAAAGGAAGCCTGCAAG
This sequence comes from Streptococcus mitis, assembly GCF_002096755.1. Lineage (GTDB taxonomy): Bacteria > Bacillota > Bacilli > Lactobacillales > Streptococcaceae > Streptococcus > Streptococcus mitis_AC. The sequence continues at coordinate 55,147 of NZ_NCVF01000022.1, read as the reverse complement.
CGTGTCTGTAAGGTCTTTTCCAACTTTTCCTCGACCGTCTGGCGCATTTGTTCCAAACGTTGCTCATTTGATTCCTGCAGGGCTTGGAGGCGTTGGTCAGTCTTATCCCTAGTTTGGAGGAGATTGTCTGTCATTTCTTGACGGACTTGGGTCAGACCTTGGTGCAACTCCATTCGCACTTCTTGCAAACGATCGCTGACAGCCACTTCCAAATCTTTTTGATCCAGCTGGCTGGCTTGTCTGGCTTGTTCAAAACGATAATCCAACTGGTCTGACAGATGATCTGCCTGATCCTCCAAGCTCTTGGTCAGATGTTTTTCCTGCTTATCCTGCCTCTGCCAAATCAGAAAGAGACCAGCTAGGTTGGCAATTAATAATAGAACAAGTAAACTTTCCATCTTACCTCCTGTCCTTGCTATGCAAGACAACCACATAGCCATCTGGGCAAGTCACCGAAACTTCCCTATCTATATATTCGTTAGAAGCGTACACTTTTTTAAAGAAAAAATTTTCCTCTGTCAACTCATACTTGGCACCAAGAATGGTCAACTGGCTATCCCGAACTGGCATAAAGGCTAGGTAGTCATAATCTGAACGCGGTTCAAGCTGACTGGTTCCTTCTGGACAATAGGCAATCAAATTTTGCCCATCCTCAATCGCTATCTGACGCATATAGGGGGCCAACTTTGGATTGCTAGGCAGAAAGACGTTAGCCAACATATGGTCAATACGGCCACCCAAAGCACCGAAAATAGTGACTTGAGCCTGAGGATTTTGTTTAAAAATGGTCAAGAGAGCCAATTCCAAATCTGTATCATCTTTTTCTGGTCTCGCTTGGACAAAATGCTGAGCTCGTTTTTTAATCACCTGTCGCTCTTCTGCAGTGACAGAATCAAAATCTCCAACTGCTAGAGCGAGAGGCAGATTTTCTTCCAAGACCCAGAGCGAGCCTCGATCCACACCGACAAAGTAATCAAAATCCGTCCGGTAGTGACCGCGGTCTCCGCCTGCAAAAACGGCAACTCTAGTCCAGTTGTTTTCTGAGAGTTTGTACTCGCTCATTGACATCTCCCTTAAAGACATAGGAACCTGCTACAAAAACAGTCGCACCAGCTTCTTTGGCTTGAGCAATAGTTTGGTCATCAATCCCACCATCGACTTCGATTTCAAAGTTCAAGCCTTTTTCCTCACGAAGGGCAACCAACTCACGAACCTTATCCATAGTTTCAGGTAGAAAGGCTTGTCCCCCAAATCCAGGGTTCACTGTCATGACTAAGACTTGGTCAACTAGGTGAAGCACGTGTTTAATGGCTTCAACAGGCGTACCAGGATTGATAACAACTGAAGGTTTAACACCAAGTGAACGAATCTTTTGGAGGGCTCCGTGGATATGAGACGTTGCTTCAACATGGATGCTGATGATATCCGCACCTGCACGCGCAAAATCCTCTAAATGATGCTCTGGATTAGCTACCATCAAGTGGCAGTCAAAGACCATCTTACTATGAGGACGAAGAGCTGCAACCACACCTGCACCAAAACTAATTTGTGGTACAAAGTGACCATCCATGATATCGATATGGGCATACTCTGCCCCAGTTGCTTCTAGGCGTTTGATTTCACGTTCAAAGTTGGCATAATCTGCTGCCAGAATTGACGGAGCAATCTTGTATTGAGACATAGGCTTCTCCTTATTTTGGAATTTTTTTGCTGACTTTTTTATAGGTTTCTCTGCGATTTTCAATTTCGCTAAGGAATTGCAGGTAGTTGTCAAAACGGAAGGTGGCAATGGCACCTTCTTCAACAGCCGGCTTAACTGCGCAAGATGGTTCATGAGTATGGGTACAAGTGCGGAATTTACAGTCTCGACTAACACTAGCAATCTCTGGGAAAGCCTGATTGAGGTCTTCAGCCGTTGATACTTCATAATCCAGCGATGAGAATCCTGGCGTGTCTGCAATTTTACCCCCATTGAGGTTGTAAAAACTAACAGCTCGAGTAGTATGGCGCCCGCGACCCAGACTGTCTGAGATTTCTCCTGTTTCAAGATTAAGATCCGGTGCGATTTTATTGAGAAGAGTTGATTTTCCAACACCAGTCTGGCCCATAAAGACTGTAACCTTGTCTGTCAACAAGGGCAAAAGTTCTTCCTTACTGGTCACAAGGTCATAGCCGATGTCACCATAAGCCTGTTCATAAAAATCCAGTTCTCCTCTATCTTCCAGCAAGTCCATTTTAGAAATATAGACGATGGGATGGATGCCCTTATGTTCCAAAAGAACCAAGAACCGATCCAGCAAATTGCTGTTGAAGTCCGGTTCCTTGACTGACATGATTACCACAGCTTGGTCAATATTGACAATAGGCGGACGAACCAGACTGTTTTTCCGTTCGTGAATTTTGAGGATATAACCTTCTGAATTTTCCTCAGCAGAGAAATCTACCCAGTCCCCAACATAAGGGGTATGGCCTTTTTTACGGAAATTCCCACGCGCGCGTGTTTGATAAACCTGACCCTCACTCTCCACATAATAGAACCCCGCCAAGGCTTTAATGATTTGTCCCTGCATCTTAGAGTCCTTGCCCTTTAAGCGCATCTGCTAGGCTGGCAAATTCTGCTAAGCTGAGGGCTTCCCCACGCACAGATGGAGATAAGCCTGCCTGATCCAATGCCTTGGTCAGCTTATCCTTTACCTCTTCAGTCTTGCCAAAGTAACCTGTCAAGTTGTTCCACAAGGTCTTACGGCGATGGGTAAAACTAGCCTTGGAAACCTTGAAGAAGAAGTTCTCGTCTTCTACTGCTACGGCTGGCTCTGGACGACGCACCATTTTCAAAATGGCTGAGTCCACATTTGGCGCTGGCACAAAGACTGTACGCGGCACGATGAAGGCAACCCTAGCTGTCATGTAATACTGCACCGCAATCGACAAGCTACCGTAAGCCTTGGTATTAGGTTGGGCTGAGATACGATCTGCCACTTCTTTTTGCATCATGACCACAAACTCACTAAAAGGAATCCCACTCTCGATCAAGTGCATGAGAATAGGCGTCGTGATGTAATAAGGCAAGTTGGCTACTACCTTGATTGGCAAATCAGGATTTTTGAAATTCTGGATATGTTGCGCTAAATCCACTTTGAGAATGTCCTCGTTAACCACGGTCACATTGTCAAAATCACGCAAGGTATCTGCCAAAATCGGCACCAAACGGTGGTCGATCTCAAAGGCCATAACTTGAGCTGCACGCTCAGCCAAAAACTCCGTCAAGGCACCAATCCCTGGCCCGATTTCGATGACATTAACCTGGTCATCAATCTCAGCCGTATCCACGATTTTTTGAAGAATATTGGTATCCGTCAAGAAATTTTGCCCGAAGGACTTTTTAAAGGTAAAACCGTGACGCTCCAGCACTGCCTTGGTCACGCTATAATCTGCAATTCTCATCTATTCTCTTTTCTATTATCTGTTACTACTATTGTAACACATTCCCCTTGTATTTTGGGGGTGAAAATCATACCAAAAAACTATCTTCTCTCATGAAGAAAGATAGTCTTGAAAATCTTTAAAGGTGGACTTAGCGGTTCTCTCGAAACATCCGTTCGAAAAAATCAGCTTCTTTATAACTTCGATTTTCAGGTAGGGTCAAATCTACATCCTCCTCCACGTCGTCCACTGTCAGTTCAACCGTTTGAGGTAAATTTTTCAAACGATAATGCTTTTGCCTTTGCCCTTCAATACTAGCAAAATCAAGCAAATAGCCATTCACTCGGATTTGAACCAAAAGGAGATGATTGGTCATATTTTCCATGATGAGAATATCTTCTAAACCACCTCTGGCACTAGGATAATCAGATACCCTGCGAATACGGATTTTTTCACACATGAGCAAGCTCCCTCATATCAATGATTTCATCAGCCTTATTCCAGACTAGGGGATTATGGGTCGCAATGATGATCATTCGATTTTCATCTTTCAATCCCACCAAGAGATTCATAACCTCCTCTGAATTTTCAGGATCAAGAGCTGCTGTTGGTTCATCTGCCAAAATCAAGGGTGGATTTTTCAAAATAGTCTTCGCAAGGGCAACTCGTTGGGCCTCTCCCCCAGATAAAGTATAAATTTTTTGTTCTAGATCCAAATACCCTAGATTAACCTTTTCTAAAGCCTCCACTTGCCTTTCCAAACGTTCTACTTTTGAAATTTTTTGACCAACAAAGCCCAAATCCAAATTCTCTTTGATTGATTGGTTTTCTAAGAGTCCAAAATTTTGAAAGAGATAGCCCATCTGGTCTCGAAAATACTCACGAGTGGGAATGGTTTTTAAATCTTTCCCCTGATAGAGAACCCTTCCACCATCTATCTTTTCTAGCTTTCCTAAGATATTAAGCAAAGTCGTCTTTCCGCTTCCACTCTTTCCGATTAAGGCATAAACCTTGCCCTTCTCCAACTTGAGATTTAAACCAGAGAAAATCGCGCGGTCATTAAACTTCTTTTCCAATTCTTGAATATCAATCATCTTATTTTCCTTTCAATACTGCCATGCTACCAGCTTCTTCCTTTTTATCCTGCCTTACTAAAATCAAGAGGGCGTTAAGAGTAAATAAAGCTACAACTAGAGCGCTAATCAAGCTATCTCCTGTCAAAACACTAGATAGGATTAGCCCAAGTAAGAGAACTCCTCCTTGCGCCAGTAAGTACTTGCCATGAAGCTCATAGATTGTCATACCAGAAAGACGTTTAATCATGATCTCCCGTCTAAACTGCTCAAAATAGAGAAGATTCATGGAATCAAATAACAAGATAGCCGTAGATAGAGTCAAAATAGTCCCAATAAGGAGAGAGTAGAACTCCATCCGTTTGTCATTTAGTACCTTGGCAAAAAATAGCTGGCTTTTTACCAAATAAGAGACCTTGTGATACAGACCTTGCTCTTTTAGAGCTGTGATGCTGTCTTGATATTGATCTAATTTCAAGGCACTATTAGCCGTAGTTCCCCATAACATCCCTGCAACAGGTCTTGTTCCAGTCGCTTGCGGCGTTAAAACTACAATAATCGGATCTTTTAGGTACTGGCGTGTCGTCTTGTACCCATCGTTATAGAGGAAGCGTTCCTGTCCTGTTTCTGTAAAAGCTAGCGTTACCTGTGGGAGGTAGTGTTTCTGACTCGTCACTTCTACACTTTCAGATGAAAAGTTTTGCAGGTAATCTGTAAATAATCCTTGATAGTAGGCAGACTGCTCTCGCAAGCTCTCAGGCAAGATCAGCCCAAACTCTCCCTCAGACAAGTTTTGCATCTTATCCATAAACTCTGAAGAAACGGTAATCTTTTCTTCTATCAGATAGCGCGGTGAGACATAGATGACATTCCCTGACGGTGTGTAGTCATTGAGACGATTGCCATCTAGGTCCACTTCTGCTCCATCTGAGAAATTGTCAACATTGCTCATAATATAAAAAGAGTCTGTATTGGCTAACCGTTCTTCAGTAAATGTCTGCCACTCACGATTATCCTTACGCATTCCTTCTTCATCGGCAAATGCACTAGACCAACCAAAGGATAGACGGTAACGGTCTGAGGACTGGCTCCATTTATCGCTAGCTCTCTCCATTTCCTGCATTTCACGGTAGTGGGGTAGGAGAGCAGTCGCACTCGAGCCGACCACCAGCACGGCCAAGAGTTGCCCCACCATCATCAATGTCATCATACGTTTGAGAGGGAGTTTCCCTTTCAATAGATCCACCAGACTATTTTCTTGTAAACCAAGTAGATACACGATACTTAATAAGGTAGAAATCCCTACCAAGGCCAATCCATAAAGCAAAAGACCAATGATGACCAGTTGTACCGTTGCCATAAACAAGGCACCTTGATACCAGAGAATCCCCAATCCCAAAAGACTGGATACCAGCACTGAGCAGATAAGCTGTCTCACATCTTCTAACACTGGTCTGAGAGCCACCCCAAACAAGCTCTCACCAGCTATTAAGCGAATCCCTGCTTGACGAAGGGACTTGATCCGATAAATCAGGGTCAGACTCATAAAGGTCAGCAGAAAAATAGCTAGACTCAGTAGCCCCATAGGGGTGGCCGCCAATAATAAGACTATCGAAAATGGATCTTCTCCATTCGAAACAAAGCCTTGATAACCAAGTTCTTTCAAGGTGGTCTGTAAACTCACTCCATCCAAACTTCCTGACACAATCAAGTAAGACCCTAATAAATCACTCGTTTCTGAACTCTCCTTGGAGGAAATGGTCAGACCTTCTGGAAGCTCTCCCTCACCATAAGTGGCATAGATAAAGCGTGTTTCTCCAGCTTCATTTGGCTCAACAATCCGACGGGCGATGAGACTATTATGCTCTACCGCCAAGTGACTCAAAGCCTCTGTCACCTCTTCGCGACTAGCTACTGGTTGATTTATCACCATTCCTGTCACATCAACAGAAGGATAGTTACCAAATAAAATCTCTTCTCGATGGTCAACGGAAGTTATCACCATATAAAGCGATACCAATACCATTGAAATCAAAATAAATAAACGTTTCATCATTTCCTCCAAAAAGTTACTTGGTCACTTAGTGAGAAGGTGACCAAGTAAAGCTAAACAATAGGGCTATACCATTCTAAACATTATAGTAGAATGCAACTTTCTCTCCCCAAGAAGTACGAATCCATGCACGAGAAGTCCCTCCAGCACCAGCATATCCCTTATCAGATGAACCAGTTTTTCTACTAACAACTGTTGAGCTATGATATTCTGAAGAGTGATAGTAGTTTGAGTAAGCACCTCCGTCACCTGAACCATACGTCCAGACACCACCATCTGGATACTTAACCGCGGCCGATACTACTGCTACACTTCCACCTAATGTTGCTGCAATGCTCGCTACAAGGGCTAATTTTTTAACTGTTTGTTTCATATTGATACTCCTCTATTTTTTATTTTATCATAAATATTTATTATATATTGTCCATTTTCTATTCAAGTAAAACTAAGTCATGGATCATAGACCTTTTCAAAGCAACACCTCATGGTATCCTCTCCTTATTTTTCTAATTTAGTCTATCAAGTTGTATTTATTATATGTTATGAATAAATTTTTTGAGACTAAGTAGACATAACTAAATTTTATTTAAACCACCAAGTAACTAAATAAAATAAACTAAAAAAGTTCATACTGTAATCTCCTTTCACATTTTAATTAATTATAAATTATTCTTAAATAAACTCAAAGGACATCAATATCCTTAAAATAGAACCATTTCGTGTCATTTTTAGCTTATATCTAAAAAAACAGCTCTAAAGACGAACTTTAGAACTGTTTTGATGCAAGAACAAGGACATTTTTGTCACTGATTCACTATGTTTATAAATATTTTTTTAAATCTTCTTGCCATTGTTTCTCCAACATAGTAACTAAATAAGAATTTTCTATTATATCAGCAAATAGCTTCGATTTCTGATAGAACTGTTCGGCAGAAACATAATCATTGTTTATTATTAGAGATAATTTCCACTCCAACATTAATATAATTGGTTTCTTCTGAAAATCTTGTGTTTTTTCCATTATATGATTAAGGCTAAAGATATAAGCTCCGAGTGAATCATAAGACGACAAATTATCCAAACAGGCTAGACCCGAAAACAAAGTGTTACTTAAAGCAAACAGATATTCTGGTGCAATTAATTCTACATGATTTGTCAAACGAACTAAAAACGAATGAATTCTGTTAATTTCTTCAATCTGATTTTGACCTTGTTTTATCTTTGTAAGCACTATAGCAAAATATAAGTTGATAACTTCTAATTCATTTATCAAAAACAATTCCTTATCATAAATTATTTTAAAATAATCGTCCAGTACGGTTTCCCCATATTCTGGTCGTCCGCTTCGAATAACATCTATCGTTGCTCTAGTAGCTTCAAACCATATTTTTTCCTCATTAGGAAGTTGCTCATAAAATAAATCCTCTATCTCTTCCAAACACGCTTCCTTCTTATCATACTCCTCTTCTTTACCATAGATTGGTTCACGTAAAATCTGGTATTTCAATTCTAAATAAGCAGAAGGAAGAGCTGAAAAATCCGGCATAAGGCTATAAGCTGGAACTCCTAACCGGCGAGCAATATAGTCTAACTTGGGCAAACTCGGTTGCGAAGCTCCACTTTCAATTCGCGACAGTTGACGAACTGTCAGTTCTTGCTCATCTCCACAAAAATCTGGACGACTAATTCCTTTTTCTATCCGAATCTCTTTAATTTTTTGACCAATTAACATTAGACGCCTCCTCTTCTACCTGCTTCGAAAAATACTGTGAAACTTAAAAAATTGTAACAGCTACATCTTTCCTACTCATAAGATTTCATAGCTTCTTCCACTTCCGCCAAGGTGACCCCAAACAACTCTAGGCGTTTGAGGAGTTGCTTGCCGTTGGAATAGCCGATTCGGAGAGCCTCTCCTAGATATTCTCTGCGCTTACGGCTGTCTGACCCTGCTAGAAAACCAAGGCGAATCAAGTCGCTACGACTGATGTCAAACTGACTCTCATGTTCAAATTGTTCTGTCACCTGAGCTAGAGCCGTTTTCAAATCTTCATGGCTGGCATGCTCAATTCCCAGAGAACGCCCCTTGGTTTTGGACTTGGGAACAGCTTCATCTCGTTTGAGGAAGGCATGCTGAACCGTTGGAATGGCCGTCATGATCATGCGCCGAATCCGCTCCCCATTAAAATCTGGGTCTGTAAAGACAATGACTCCATGACGTTGGTGCAAGCGCTGAATCCGCTCTATATCCTGATCATTGATGGCAGAACCTCGTGTCTCATAGGTCTCTACATCGAAATAACGTTTGAGATTGGCCGTATCATCGCGACCTTCAACCACGATAACTTGGGAAATTTTCTCTTTCATTACTTGCTGTCCAATCCAAAAATTCGTTCTGCATTTGCAGTTGTTATCGCCGCTAGCTCTTCTGCCGTCATGCCACGCAAGTCAGCGATAAAGTCCACTACATAGCGAGTGTAGGCTGTTTTATTTTCACGACCACGTTTAGGAACAGGAGCCAAGTAGGGAGCATCCGTTTCCACCAAAATCTTGTCCAAAGGTAACTCTTTAGCTGCTTCTTGGATGTCAGTTGCCTTCTTGAAAGTCACCACTCCTGAGAAGGAAATGGTCATACCAAGCTCGACAAACTTCTCTGCCCACTCAAGCGTCCCTGAAAATGAATGCATGATACCACCTCGAGGACCAACGCCCTCGCTCTTGATAATCTCATAGGTATCTTCCAACGCATCACGGGTATGAACTACAAAAGGCAAATCCAAGTCCTTAGATAACTGAATCTGACGGCGAAAAACCTGCTCCTGCACCTCTTTTGGCGCTGTCATCCAATGGTAATCCAAACCAATCTCACCCAAGGCAACTACCTTTGGATGCTTGAGCTTATCAAGCAAGTAGGCTTCAATCTCCTCCGTGTAAGTCCCCGCTTCTGTCGGATGCCAACCAATAGTTGCGTAGAGTTGGTCGTACTCATCCACCAACTCCAAGGCACGCTCAATCGTCGGTTGATCAAAACCAACAATATTCATCTGTGTCACACCCATCTCAGCAGCCAAGGCAATTTCTTCTGCCTCACGACCCGCAAATTCTTCTACATTCAAGTGTGTATGTGTATCAAAAATCATCTCTTCTAACCTCGTTTTCTATCTACTATTATAGCAAAAAAACTGGCCTCTCTCCTCATCTGAAAAAAATATTCTAAAACCCATTATCATCTCTTGACGCTATTTTCTCAAAGCAGTATAATAGCACTTATTGAAATTTTCAGAAAAGGAAAATACCATGTTTACAAAATTAAAACAGACTTTTATCGGTCGTCCTCTTAAATCCTTAACAGAAGGCGAGGGAGGTCTGCTGGGAAAAATGCAGGCCTTGGCCATGTTGTCAAGCGACGCTCTATCTTCCATTGCCTATGGGCCTGAGCAAGTAGTCCTCGTCTTGGCTAGTCTCTCTCCTCTTGCGATATGGTGGAGCCTTCCTATCGGCCTCTTTGTCCTCCTGCTCCTATCTAGCCTGACCGTCTCCTACCGTCAAATCATCCATGCCTACCCTCAAGGGGGAGGGGCCTATATGGTTACTCGAGAAAATCTATCTCCCGAACTTGGCTTAATCGCTGGAGGTAGTCTGCTAGTTGACTACATGCTGACCGTAGCGGTATCTGTTGCATCTGGAGCCGATGCTATCACAGCAGCTCTCCCTGCTCTACACCCTTACAACCTCCACATTTCCATTTTTCTAGTTTGCTTGCTTATGCTCTTGAATTTACGGGGCTTAAAAGAATCTGCCAGTTCACTGATGATTCCTGTCTATCTCTTTATCATCAGTACTGTCTTTCTCTTGCTCTACGGAATCTTTCAACTAATGACAGGGTCTCTCAGCTATCAGGCAACTTCACCTATTGGGCATGCTGTTCCGAGCCTGTCTATCGTTCTCATTCTAAGAGCTTTTACCAGCGGATCTGCCTCTCTGACAGGGGTTGAAGCTATTTCAAATGCCGTTCCCTTTTTCAAGGCTCCAAAAGAAAAGAATGCCGCTCAAACCTTGACCATTATGTCACTGATTTTAGGTTTTCTTTTTGCTGGTATCACCTTCCTAAACTACTGGATGGGGATTATGCCTCAACACGGAGAAACTATTCTTTCACAGATGGCTCAAGGCATCCTTGGCACTTCCTTCTTAGGCCACCTTGGGTATTATATCTTCCAATTCTCCACAGCCTTGATTTTGGCCGTAGCTGCAAATACTGGCTTTTCGGCTTTCCCTATGCTGGCTTACAATATGGCTAAAAACAAATACATGCCCCATCTCTTTATGGAAAAAGGAGACCGCCTAGGCTACTCCAATGGAATTTTAACTCTGGCTTTTGGGGCTATGATTCTTCTTCTCATTTTTAATGGCAATACAGAACGCTTGATTCCCCTTTATACTATCGGGGTCTTCGTTCCCTTCGCCCTATCTCAGACTGGGATGATTCGCCATTGGAAAAAAGAAAAAGGAGCAAATTTCTTAAAACCTGCTCTTGCTAATATCCTTGGGGCAATCATTTGCTACGCGATTGTACTAATCTTGCTCTTTTTCCGTCTCAGTGATATCTGGCCCTTCTTCCCGATTATTCTCGTACTCACCCTACTCTTCTTAGCAATTCACAGTCATTACCAAAAAGTAGCCCAACAACTGCGACTCTATGAAGGAATCGAAAAACGTACCTACGATGGCAATCTTGTCCTCGTCCTAGTAGGAAATGTTACCAGAGTCAGCGTCGGAGCCATTAACTATGCCCAAAGTATCGGTGACGAAGTCTTAGCCATGCACATTTCTACAAAGGAAACCGCAGAAAAAGACCAAGAAATTCTCCAAGAATTTGCCGATTACTTCCCAACCATTACTCTGAAAAATATCAAGACCAGCTACCGCGATATCATCACGCCTACTGTCAAGTATGTCAAACGGATATCCGAGGAAGCCCAGAAAAAGAACTATACAGTCACTGTTCTGGTACCCCAGTTTATCCCTAATAAACCTTGGCAAAATATCCTACACAATCAGATGAGTCTCAAACTCAAATATGCCCTCCGTTGGCACCAAGACGTCGTTGTCGCTAGCTATTCCTATCACTTAAAAGAATAAAGAAAAGGCCCTACCAGAAGCAAGAAGCTCTGGTAAGGCCTTTTTCTGAATCCAGTCACTATGCTTATACTCAATGAAAATCAAAGAGCAAACTAGGAAACTAGCCGCAGGCTGCTCAAAGCACTGCTTTGAGGTTGTAGATGAAACTGACGAAGTCAGCTCAAAACACTGTTTTGAGGTTGCAGATAGAACTGACGAAGTCAGCTCAAAACACTGTTTTGAGGTTGTGGATAGAACTGACGAAGTCAGTAACATACCTACGGTAAGGCAACGCTGACGTGGTTTGAAGAGATTTTCGAAGAGTATTAACTGAAAAGCATGACTAGGAATATCATTGAATGTGGTTAGCTAAATCTTCCTGAGCTTTTTTATTTGACTCAGCTTTTTCTTTCAGCCATTTTTCATAGAGTTCTTGGTACTGTTTAGCAGTTACTGGCTCTTTTTGCAATTCAACATATTTGTAGTTGTCAGCATTTCCTTTGTGTCCAACGAATGAGAATGGGCCTGTAAACGGTACAGTCTTACGGAAGATTGGGTTAGCTCCACCACTTTGAACCGGTAGGAAGAGGGCACTATCTGTCAACCAAGCTTGGGCTTCAGCATATTTTTCATAGCGAGCTTGAGTATCTGTGATTTCCACATCTGCTTGATCCAAGAGTTTCTTGTAGTCAGAAAGACCAATCTTGTCCTTAACTTCCTTGTCTTTTCCTTCAGACAAGCCCATATTTTTCAACTGAGAACCTGTCTCTGGATCAAGGATAGCTAAGTAAGTCTTCGGATCTGAGTAATCTCCACCCCATCCTGAGATGTCAATATCGTAGTCTTTTTGTTCTGCTGTATCTGCAAAGAATGTAGCTTGATCCTTCTCGTCTGGAGAAAGTTGGATAACATCGATGACCACATTCTCCTTACCAAGGGTTTCTTCCACTGTTTGTTTGAAAGATCCAGCCTGTTGCACATCCAACTTAGCAGTCTGGTCAACTGGCATATCCAAATGAATTGGGAAGGTTACTCCTTGAGCTTGCAGACTTTCTTTGGCCTTAGCAAACTTCTCTTTGGCCTTGTCAGGGTTCAAGAAGGCTTGCTTACCATCGTTTAGGTTAATATTTGCCCAATCTTTACCGTAGTTGACAATTTTTTCATTGACAATATCACCAAAGTTCTTATCGCCAACTTGGACAAAGTTACTTGGTGTAACTGTGTTACGCAAGATACGGTCTGCTCCATCTTCACCATTTGTCTGTGCTGCATAAGCATGACGGTCAAAGGCAAAGTTGATAGCCTGACGGAAATCTTTATTTTGCATAGCTGCGCGTGAATCTGTCTTTTCCTTATCAGACTGTTTCATAGTTTGCTTGTAGCTTTGACGATTCACGTTGAAAAGATAATAGAAAGTAACTGAGTTTTGTGGTGTGTAGGTAATCTTGTCCTCATTCCCCTTCTTAAGTTCAGCAAAGACTGAACTTGTTGGGAAGATACGGCCATCAGTATAGTTACCATCCAAGAAACCTCTAGCAATGCTGTCTTGGTCAGAACCGTCAAAGAAAGAGAGTTTCACTTTCTCAATTTTGACATTGTCCTTATCCCAGTAATTAGGGTTTTTATCAAACTCAATCAAAGATTTTGATGAGAAAGATTTAAACAAGTACGGACCATTTGACAAGATGCTTGATGGTGTCACACTTCCAAAGTCATCTCCCTTAGACTTCAAGAAGGCTTCATTTACAGGACTAAGAATACTTGCTGTTGTTTTAGAGTTCCAATAAGTTTCAGGTTGGATGAGGGTGTATTGTAGTGTGTAATCATCCACTGCCTTAACACCAACAGTTCCAAAATCAGATGATTTCCCTTCAACATAGTCTGCTAGACCCTTGATAGAGTCTTGTACCAAGTACAAGTTTTCAGCCTTTTTATCAGCCGCATACTTGAGACCAGTCACAAAGTCATGAGCCGTTACATCTGCATACTCTTCTCCTTCAGAAGTGTACCATTTAGCCCCCTGACGGATTTTATAAGTGTAGGTCAAACCATCTTTTGACACTGTCCATGACTCAGCCATAGATGGGATGAGATTACCATACTGGTCATTTTCCAACAACCCATCAATCAAGTTGGTTGTGATACTAGATGTTGAGTCTCGTGTAGAGGTAATATAATCCAAGGTATCTGGGTTGCTAACAAAGATATAAGAGTAAGTCTTGTCTGCATTACTTGATTGGGAAGACCCACATGCCGCTAGAGCTAGACCTGCTGTCAAAGCCATAGCTCCAAAAAGCATAACTTTTGATTTCTTCATGATTATTCTCCATTTTTACAGTATGTGAAATATTATACACCATTTGAGCAAAAATATAAAGTATTTTGAACTTTTTTACAAAAATAAAAATCAGTAGACTCGAGTTCCTACTGATTTTTGATATAATTCGTTTGGATTATGCAGCCAAAACTTTGCGTCCTTTACGACGACGAGCTGCCAATACGCGACGACCGTTTTTAGTTGACATACGGTTACGGAATCCGTGTTTGCGCGCACGACGAAGTTTACTTGGTTGATAAGTACGTTTCACGATGAATACCTCCTCATAGATTTTGTATTCGTTTAGCCGGCTATAAAGTGATCAGTTACTAAACATACTTTACTATTCTATCTGATTCTTTTACTTTTGTCAATAGCTCTAGGCAAATGTTTCCAGCTTTTTCGAATGTAAGCCCTATCTACGATACTGTTTCAAGAAACGAGTCATCTTTTCTTGGATTTGGGCTAGTTCATCAACACGAGGAAGGTAAACGATACGGAAATGGTCTGGTTCCTGCCAGTTAAAGCCTCGACCATGAACCAAGAGAACCTTTTCCTGCTTCAAGAAATCAAGAACAAACTGCTCATCATCATCGATACGGTACATATTGCGGTCGATTTTAGGGAAGATATAGAGTCCAGCCTTGGGTTTAACCGCAGACAAACCTGGGATATCCTGAATGGCATTATAGATGAAATTTCTTTGCTCGTAAATTCGTCCACCAGGAAGGAGCAATTCATCGACTGATTGGTGACCGCCCAAGGAAGTTTGTACGACTTGTTGAGCCAAAACATTAGAGCAAAGGCGCATATTGGACAGCATATTGAGCCCTTCGATATAGCCTTTAACATGTGTCTTAGGGCCAGACAAGACCATCCAACCCACACGGAAACCAGCGATACGATGCGATTTTGATAAACCATTCATGCTGACACAGAAGACATCTGGTGCCAAGCTCGCTACAGGCGTATGCACATGTCCATCCATGACCATGCGGTCGTAAATTTCATCCGCAAAGATAATCAAATCGTTTTGACGGGCAATCTCAATAATCTCCAGCAAGAGTTCCTTCGGATAAAGGGCTCCAGTTGGGTTGTTTGGATTGATAAGGACGATTGCCTTGGTATTGGAAGTGATTTTTGACTTAATATCGTCAATATCTGGGTACCATTCTGCAGCTTCATCACAGACATAGTGAACGGCATTTCCCCCAGCTAGGCTGACAGCTGCTGTCCAGAGAGGATAGTCTGGCATTGGTACCAAGACCTCATCCCCATTGTCCAAAAGCCCCTGCATGGACATGACAATCAGCTCACTGACACCATTTCCAAGGTAGATATCATCAATATCTACATTTGGGAATTTCTTCAATTGGCAATACTGCATGATAGCCTTACGGGCTGAGAAAATCCCTTTCGAGTCAGAATAACCTTCACTATCACGCGCATTCATAATCAAGTCATGAATGACTTCGTCTGGCGCTGTAAAACCAAATTCTGCTGGATTTCCTGTATTCAGACGTAAAATCTTTTCTCCGTTTGCTCGCATTCGCATGGCTTCTTCCAAAACAGGACCACGGATATCATAAGCAACATGCTCTAACTTACTAGACTTGTTATATTCTTTCATCTTGTTTCCTCAATTCATCAGGATAGTAACATTATACCACTAGAAAGAAAATGCGACAAGTTTACTGAAATGTGTTACTAGGTGCGGATAGAAGAAAAGCCTCGCTAAAAGCGAGGTCAAGACAGGGGAGATAGCAGGTATTTTGCGAAAGTCACATCACATACCAAAAGATAAACCTAGAAAAAGCAAGCCTAAAAAGGAGTCATAAAGAAGATTGAACATGAGGAAAAGTCCCCATATCATCAAGTAATCCCAACGCCCACTTCGTTTAGCAACTAGGAATAATACCAAATGGTAGAGTACATGAAAGACTAAAAATCCGATAAAACCTGGATAAAGAAACGGTACCAGACTCTCTAATTGCCAGACCATGATAACTTCTAGCAAGACTGAAACTAGGATGATTCCACAATAAAGGAAATTTGAATTTTTTGTTTCTTGAAAAGAGTGCTTCATCATTCTCCCTCCCTTCACTTCTTTCCTGCTATCCTTTCTTTTATTTTATCATATATTTATATAGATTTTAAGCGCTAATATTCTTTTAAAAAATACTTTTTTTGCTTTACTTCTATAGTGAAAAGGTTTACAATTATAGTAAGAAAATTTCAGGAGGTTTCATTATGGCACAACGTTACCAAAATATTATGGTCGCAATCGATGGTTCTAAGGAAGCGGACTTGGCTTTTGTCAAGGGAGTTCATTCTGCTCTACGAAACGACGCTAAACTCACCATCGCACATGTCATTGACACACGCGCACTCCAAAGCGTATCCACCTTTGATGCTGAAGTTTACGAAGAACTCCAAGTCGACGCTGAAAGTCTGATGAAAGAGTACGAAAAACGTGCTAAAGATGCTGGAGTGGCAGATGTTCATATCGTCATTGAAATGGGAAATCCAAAGACCCTACTAGCACGTACTATTCCAGATGCAGAGGAAGTAGACCTCATCCTCGTTGGTGCAACTGGTCTCAACGCCTTTGAACGCCTCTTGGTCGGTTCTTCATCTGAATACATTCTCCGCCATGCTAAAGTCGATTTGCTGGTTGTGAGAGAACAAGAAAAAACCTTATAATCACAAAGAAAAGGAGCTCAGCGCTCCTTTTTGTTTACTATTTATACTCTTCGAAAATCAAATTCAAACCACGTCAACGTCGCCTTGCCGTACTCAAGTACAGCCTGCGGCTAGTTTCCTAGTTTGCTCTTTGATTTTCATTGAGTATTATTTCTCTCTTTATGGCGTTCATAAGCCTTGAGTTGGCGCTGCAGTTCCTTTTTAATAGCAGGTTCTGGAGCATATTTTTCTTCCCAATCATCTGGTTTTAAGATTTTATGGGTCACTGGATCAAAATGAGCCTTGCCATCTGGGAAAATTTTCCCCATATTGGCCTGATGAACAATATCAAAAATACGTTCTGGGTCCACTCCCATCAAGACAAAACTACCGTAGGTAAAGTAAAGCGTGTCAATCAGAGCATCTACCTGACCTATCAAATCTTGCTGAGCAGGCGTCTTCTTAGCTACTTTATCTACCGCCTTATCAAGAGCTTGATGAAGTTGCGATACAGCTTGACCAAAGTCCTCTTCAGAAGGGCTGGCAGCTCGAACAAATTCCACCAATTCTTCTATTTTAAAGCTAGCCCTGTGGGTTGCACCTTCTAAATCCCAAGCTCGAGGTTCTTCTTGAGTTCGTTCATCCATCATGTGGTGGAAGGTCTTGACCTTATTGAAATGATAGTCACGGCTGACAAAAACTTTTTCTGAAGCCAAAACACCAAAATGTTCCAGAGCCTTGTGAATGCCGTCTTGCTGATTGCTGGTGGTGATATGTTTGGCGACTTCTTTGACACTGCTACTACCATTTCCCATAGCAACGGACATACCGACACCAGCCAGCATTTCTAGGTCGTTATCTGAGTCACCAAAGGCCATGACTTGGTTGAGGTCAAAGCCATATTCTTTCCCAACTCGGCGTATGCCTTCTAATTTGGAGTTGCCTTGATTGATGACATCCGCTGCAAAAGGATTGCTACGTGTCAATTTCAAATCTTCAAAATCTGCCGCCGCCTTCTCAGATTCTTCTGGCGTCATCAGCATTAGGACTTGATAAATGGGCTGATTCATCAGGTGAAGCAGGTCTTCTTCCTTTTGGGGAACAACCTTGCTGACCATACGATTAAAGGAATGACTCACTGTTCGAGTTAAAACTGAGGGAACGAAGCGACTGATTCGTTGGGAAAAAGAACCCAGACCAAAGGACATGATTTTGGAACCCAACATGGCATCCTTGGTCCCTAGGGCAATCTCCTTGCCCTCTTTTTTAGCATAAGTAATGAGATGGCGCAAGTGTAACTTGGAAATCGGGCTCGTGAACAAGACTCTTTCTTTATTAAAGATATACTGGCCATTATAGGTTACCGCAAAGTCCAAATCCAAATCGTCCATCAATTCCTTAACAAAAAAAGGTCCTCGCCCCGTTGCTACGCCAACCAGTACCCCTTGTTCTTTGACGATCTTAATCGCGTCCTTAGTGGATTTCAAAACACTCTTACGATCGTTAACCAAGGTTCCATCGATATCAAAAAAAACAGCTTTGACTTCCATCCTATCCCAATCTCCCCTTTTGTGATACAATGATTATACCACATTTCAGAAAGAGTGAGTAAATCATGCCTAAGAAAATCCTTGTTTTACATACGGGCGGAACTATTTCCATGCAGGCCGATGCTTCTGGCGTTGTTGTGACGAGTTCTGATAATCCCATGAACCATGTATCCAATCCTCTCGAAGGAATCCAAGTCCACGCCTTGGACTTTTTTAACCTGCCAAGCCCTCATATCAAACCCAAGCATATGCTAGCCCTCTACCAAAAAATTAAAGAGGAAGCTGCTAACTACGATGGAGTGGTGATCACACACGGGACCGATACTTTAGAGGAAACAGCCTATTTCCTTGATACCATGGAAGTTCCCCATATGCCTATCGTTCTAACAGGGGCCATGCGCAGCTCCAACGAACTCGGCAGCGACGGTGTTTATAATTATCTGAGTGCTTTACGAGTTGCTAGTGATGATAGGGCTGCTGACAAAGGGGTTTTGGTCGTTATGAACGATGAAATCCATGCTGCTAAGTATGTTACCAAAACGCATACGACCAACGTCGGCACCTTCCAGACCCCAACACATGGGCCACTTGGTCTGATTACGAAGCGGGAAATCCTCTACTTTAAAACAGCTGAGCCTCGTGTCCGCTTTGACCTTGATCGCATACAAGGATTAGTCCCTATCATCTCTGCTTATGCTGGTATGACAGATGAGCTGATTGATATGCTGGATTTGGAACAATTGGACGGCTTGATTATCCAAGCCTTCGGAGCTGGTAATATTCCCAAAGAAACGGCTGAAAAGTTAGAAAGCCTTCTACAAAAAGGAATCCCAGTCGCTCTGGTATCACGATGCTTTAACGGTATTGCCGAGCCTGTTTATGCCTACCAGGGTGGAGGCGTACAGTTGCAAAAAGCAGGCGTTTTCTTTGTTAAAGAACTCAACGCCCAAAAAGCCCGTTTGAAACTCCTCATCGCACTCAATGCCGGACTAACAGGGCAAGCTTTGAAAGACTATATGGAAGGGTAAGTCTCTTCTCCAGAAAGCAAAATCAGGAAATCTTCACGATTCCCTGATTTTTTCTATTTACGTTTTCGTGTTGAGCGACGTTCTGTCAAACCATGAGGTAAGAGAACTTCACGTTCTTCCAACTCTTCCTTATGCATAATCTTAGTCAACATACGCATACTAATGGCACCAAGGTCATAAAGAGGTTGAGCAATAGTTGTCAAGTTTGGACGGGTGAAGCGTGAGATTTGTGAATCATCACTAGTAATAATCTCAAACTCTTCTGGCACAGACACACCGTGATCCGCCAAACCATTCAAGACACCTGCTGCCAATTCATCACCTGTTACAACTGCTGCAGTTGCATTTGATGAAATCAAGCGTTCTGCCAAGGCATAGCCATCTTCATAAGTGTATTTAGACTCAAATACCAATCCTTCGCTATAAGAAATCCCTGCTTTTTTCAAGGCTTCCTTGTAGCCAACCAAACGAACCTTCCCATTGATATCATCCACTAGTGGACCGCTGACAAAAGCAATACGCTCATTTTCTTTAGCAAGGTAGGTCACTGCATCAATCGTAGCTTGTTTGTAGTCAATATTGACACTTGGAAGCTGATGTTCTACATCCACTGTCCCTGCAAGAACAACTGGTGTTCGAGAGCGAGAAAACTCTGAACGAATTTTTTCAGTCAAGTGGTAACCCATAAAAATGATACCATCCACTTGCTTAGAAAACAATGTATTGACAACCGAAACTTCCTTGTCATCATCCTCATCACTATTGGCAAGGACGATGTTATACTTGTACATTTCAGCGATATCATCAATCCCTTTAGCAAGCGTTGAGAAATAGCCATTGGTAATATTGGGAATCACAACTCCGACAGTGGTTGTCTTTTTACTTGCAAGACCACGCGCTACTGCATTTGGACGGTAATCCAAACGGTCAATCACCTCAAGCACTTTTTTTCGAGTATTCTCTTTTACATTCTTGTTGCCATTGACTACACGGCTAACTGTCGCCATTGAAACTCCTGCTTCACGGGCGACATCATAAATCGTTACTGTATCGTCTGTATTCATTCCATTTCCTTTCTATATCATACCTCACGAGACTCCAAAAAAAGAGACGGTATGAAAATTTCGTTTTCATGATTCTACTTATTCCATTTTATCACTATTTGTAAACACTTTCAAGCGTTTTTTGAAGATTATTTGAAAAAATTTCATAGGAAGCTATGTTTATGAAGAAAAAATCGCCTTTTCTTGATTTTTAATCCTATTTGCTGTATGATAAGGGAAAAGAAAGGGGGAAGAAATATGGCTTTTACCAATACCCATATGCGGTCAGCTAGTTTTGGCATTGTTACCAGCTTGCCTGATGATGTTATTGACTCTTTTTGGTACATCATCGACCACTTCTTAAAAAATGTCTTTGAATTGGAGGAGGAACTCGAGTTTCAATTGCTTAATAACCAAGGAAAAATTACCTTCCACTTTTCAAGTCAACATCTCCCTACAGCCATTGATTTTGACTTTAACCACCCTTTCGACCCTCTTTATCCCCCGAGAGTCCTGGTTTTAGATATGGACGGTAGAGAAACTATCCTCCTCCCAGAAGAAAATGACCTATTTTAAAAACTCTAGCCTTCAGTTACAAGCGACTGAAAACTAGAGTTTTTTCTATTGTTTCAAAGCATTATACAAGTTGCGGATCGGTTGCTTTAATGTCGGATGGATAAAATGAGGCGCAATTTCCTGTAAGGACTCAAGGACAAAAAGGCGTTCCGCTATATAAGGATGAGGCAAGATGAGGTCGTCTGTATAAAGAATCTGGTCCTCTACAAAGAGCAAGTCCAAATCAATCAAACGAGGCCCCCAATGTACTTCTCTCACCCGTCCCATCTCTGACTCAATGGCTAACAAGGTCTCTAATAGAACTGGGGCCGGCAACCAGGTTTCAACCTCAACCACTTGATTAGCAAAGCTATCTTGCTCCACACCACCCCAAGGCTCCGTCGTCAAGATACTAGACTCTTTGAGAATATGGATACCTCGATTTCGCATTTTCTCAATGGCTTGTTTCAAGTTTGCTTGTTTATCTCCCATATTGCTTCCTAGGGCGATAAAGGCTCGTTGCTTGCGGCGATGAATGGTTACCGAGCAAGTATCTAGTGGCAAATGCACTGGCGCCCAAGGTTTTTTCAGTTCCAACTTCATTTCTTGGACAAGAGGATAAGCCTCAAAAGTACGTTCTACCAGTTTATAAGCTACCGTTTCAATTAAATCTTCACTCGTTTCCTGAAACCATGCCGTCCACTGCTGGCACAATTCTCCGTAATGGACAGAGGCTGTTAAATCCAAGTCTGTAGCCGCCTTGGTCATATCATAGGATAGGATTGCGGAAATAACAAACTTCTGCCCCAATTCTTTCTCACTAGGAAAAAGACCATGATAAGCAAAAATTTCCAAATCCTTAATCTGCAGTTGATCCATAATGATTCCTTTCTAGAAAAATCCGCCCAAAGCGGATTCTTTTTATACTCAATGAAAATCAAAGAGCAAACTAGGAAGCTAGCCACAGGCTGCTCAAAACACTGTTTTGAGGTTGCAGATGGAAGCTGACGTGGTTTGAATTTGATTTTTTAAGAGTATTATAGTCCCATTAAACGATAAGCTTGGTCGCGGAGATCCTTATCTGTTTCAAATAGACCACGAGCTACTGTCGTCAAGGTTGCAGTGCCTGGTTTTCTGACACCACGCATGCTCATACACATATGTTCTGCTTCAATGACAACAAAGGCTCCTTTAGCACCTAGATAGTCCATCAAGGCATCGGCTACTTCGATATTCAATCTTTCTTGAATTTGTGGTTTTTTCGAATAAACTTCCACCGTACGGGCAAGTTTGGACAAACCTGCCACACGGCCATCTGGAATGTAGGCTATGTGCGCTCTACCATAAAATGGCAAGAAGTGGTGCTCACACATGGTATGGAAAAAGATATCCTTTTCTACCACCATATTATCGTCAATAATCTCAAAGGATTTTGACAAATGTTCCTCCGCTGTTTGACCAAGACCTGAAAAAATCTCTTGGTACATACGGGCCACACGAGCAGGCGTTTCCTGCAAGCCTTCGCGGTTAGCGTCCTCTCCTACAGCCTCGATAATCATTTTTACAGCTGCTTCAATCTTTTGTTTATCCATTCTCTTTTTTCCTCTCCATCAGATAGGCTCTCACTTGGCTCAAGAAATACAAGGAACCCGTGACAATCCTAACTGTTTTTTTCTCTTCTTTTTTATCTGTCAATTTCTGCTCTAGAAAATCCTGCCAACCTTGGTAGCTGAGATTTCTAGACTTAGCTGCCTCTTTCAGCACGCTTTCATCAGTCGCCCGACTATCGTCAAAATGTGTTAGAGTAAGCTCGGTATCTGGCATGGCCCCAAGCAAATCCAACATATCCTCCAAGGCCTTAGTTTTGATACAAGTAAAGAGGATTTCCTTACGATAATCCGCAAAGCGTTCTTGCAAGGTTGCTAATAAAGCTTTGATAGCATGGGGATTGTGGGCCCCATCCAAGATCATCGAGGGGTTCCTTGACACGATTTCCAAACGCCCTGGCCAACTTGTTTCTTCCAAGGCTTGAGCAAGCAAGTGATTGCTTGCTAGTTCTCGACCATCTTCTTTACAAAAAGCATCAAGTAAAGCTATGGCCATCCCAGCATTCTCTATCTGGTGCAAGCCAAGCAAGCCAGTCTGGAAGCGACCTTGTCTGAGAGAACTAGTATAGTCAAAGACTTCACCCGTTACCACACTCTCTTGATGACTAACTTGATAATCTTTCCCATAGGCAAGTCTCGGCGCAGCTTTCCCTTCCGCAATGCGGTCAATCACAGCCAAGGCTTCTGGAGCGATACGACCTGTCACCAAGGGAATTCCTCGTTTGATAATACCAGCTTTCTGCTCTGCTATGGCTTCCAAGGTGTCACCAAGTAGGGCCACATGGTCCAGTCCAATGGTCGTAATTCCTGTTAAAATTGGCTGGCAAACATTGGTACTATCCAAAAGCCCACCCATGCCCACTTCCATGATGGCCACATCTACTTGCTCTGAGGCAAAGTAGTCATAGGCCAAAGCTGTGATAATCTCAAACTCAGTTGTCCCCTGCAAATTAGCAGCCGATTCCCCTTCCAGCAACGACTGATAGTCTGCCATGAGGGCTTCTAGTCTAGCTTCTGGGATGGATTCCCCGTTGATGCTAATCTGGTCTGAGTAATGAATGAGATAGGGCGAACTGAACACGCCTACTCTCAGACCTAGCTTTACGAGCATATTTTTCAAAAAAGCAATGGTCGAACCCTTGCCATTGGTCCCTCCGATATGGATGACCTTGAGTTTGAGATGGGGATTGCCACGCAAAGCTAATAGTTCCACCATTCGTTCCAAGCCAAAATGCGGTTGGTCCGTCCGGTAGTTGGCAATCCACTGATTGTTTTGAATCTCTTTCATCTTATTTATATTGTTTTAAATCTAGATTTTCCGCTTCATCAGCCAGACGAATAGCGGAGGCAATTTCAACTGCCATCCTGTGACTAGCTACATCATGCACGCGCACCACTTCTACTCCCTGCCTCGCAGCGATACTGGTTACCTGAGCCGAAGCGGTGTCCCGATTTCGGAAACCGACTTCCGTCTCAGGATTGACTTCAAAGCCATTCTCCTCAAGGATATTGATAACAAACCGCTTGCGCGACACTCCAAGAAAGATTGGATAGCCCTTCTGATGGAGTTTATCCAGGTCCCGTAAAAGAAGCAAATTTTCTTTCTTGGTCAGACCAAAGCCGATCCCTGGATCCAGCAGGATGTTTTCTTGAGCAATCCCAGCTTCCTCTGCTCTCGCTAAGGCTCTGTCAAAGAAAGCCTCCATCAAGTCTTCGATTGGCAATTTTTCGAAGTCAGCTAACTCTTCCTCTGTAAAAGCTTGATTAAATCCAAAATGAGGAAATATGAGCGAGCTAGGATGCTGAGGTCGCGCCATGACTGGATTAAACATAATGACTACTTTCGCACCAGCCTTAGCAACCACATGGGCCATTTTCTCATCACCCATGAAACCAGTGATATCATTGACTAGATTGGCACCAGCAGCCAAAGCAGCCTCTGCTACCTGACTCTTCCAAGTATCAATAGAGATGAGGACATCACTTTCCTTGCGAATCGCTTTAATCACTGGAACAACACGCTGGATTTCCTCTTCTATCTCAACATAGCTGCTTCCCGGCCGAGTCGATTCTCCGCCGATATCTAGCATACTAGCCCCTTCTGCTATCAATTTACGAGCCTGCTGGAGTGCTTGCTCAAGAGCAAAAAATTGACCACCGTCCGAAAAGGAGTCTGGGGTTACATTGATAATTCCGCAAATAGCTGTCTTTGCATGATTGGCTTTACTTGACATATCGTTCACTCCCTCAAGGCTTTTCATCATATTATTTCTCTATTTTACCATAAAAAGAAAAAGATGGACACGATTGCATTCATCTTTTTCCCAGTAGAAACAAGTAAGCAATTGTCAAAAATCTTAAACAGATATCCCTAATGTCCGACTCAAAATCACCACGAGAGCCAACAAACAGAAAGCAACCCCATTCACAATCATGTGAAGTAAGATAGACATTTCCAAACGTTGGGTCTTGTAAGCCGTCCAAGATAGAACAATCGACA
The DNA here is from genome assembly GCF_002096755.1 of Streptococcus mitis. Taxonomy (GTDB): domain Bacteria; phylum Bacillota; class Bacilli; order Lactobacillales; family Streptococcaceae; genus Streptococcus; species Streptococcus mitis_AC. The sequence continues at coordinate 30,198 of NZ_NCVF01000022.1, read as the reverse complement.
TACCTCCATAAATCAATAAAGAAGGTAAATTACTTGGTTGATGCAATAAAGCAAACACAATCGTACCGACTACAAATCCCAAGTTCTCTTTTCCTCGGAAAATCTTTTTAGGAATAATCCCACGGCACAAGATTTCCTCACAAATCGGAGCAAGCAAGGCCAGTAAGAAGAAACTGGAAATCAGAGAACTATTCTGAACCATATCGTTAATCTGAGACTGGTTACTTGTTGTCGTCTCATTTGACAGTTGTAACAAGATAGAACCAAGTATATTTGACCCGATAATAACTAAATAACTCAAGCCCAAACGTGCCAAATCCTTCGCTCTAAAAAAAGAAAAATTAAAACTTGCTAATTGCGTTTTACGAGCTCCAAAAATAAATAGTGCCAAAACTACAATCGAAATACCAGCAACTATCAGTCCTGACTGCAACAGTGGTACTGCATTTAAAGTTAAAATAGCAGTAACCCCTATAGGAATCTGATATAAAATTGTCGCCAGCAAAAAGATTAACAGCCAACCTGCACGATTCAATAATTCTTTCCACATATTTTTCTCTTTCATCACCCATCTCCTTTATATTAAAAAAGGGGGAAAATCCCCCTGGGTTATCCTATTATAAGGCCATACTGATGTAGTTAAGGATAAACAAGGCATCCAAAATCCAAATCATGACATGAACATCTTTAGCTTGACCTTTAACAAGCTTAGTCAAAGTGTAAGTCAAGAAACCAACTGCAATCCCTTGAGTGATAGAGTAGCTGAATCCCATAAAGATAGATGTGAAGAAAGCAGGAACCGCTTCAGACATATCATCCCAATGGATATTTTTCAAGCTAGCCAACATCATAATCCCAACGATAATCAAGATTGGAGCTGTAGCGGCTGTTGGTACAATCGCTAGAAGTGGGCTAAAGAAGCTTGAGATCGCAAAACAGATTGCCACGACCAAGGCTGTCAAACCAGTACGTCCACCTGCACCGATACCAGCAGCAGACTCGACATAAGTCGTTACGTTCGAAGTACCAGCGATGGCACCAATTGAAGTACCAATCAAGTCAGAGTAAAGAGCCTTATCCAACTTAGCTGATTGGTGGTTTTCACCATTTGTCGCTACGATACCAACTTTTTCACCTGTACCGATCAAGGTACCAATTGTATCAAAAATATCTGTCAATGAGAAGGCAAGAATAGCCATCAGAGTTTCAGGCAAGCGAGCTGTATCTGAAATCAAAGCTCCCAAACCTTCTGAACCAAGAGCTGCACCAAAGACTGTCTTCAAATCTTCAAAGGCTGCACCAACATGGTTATTAGCAAAATCGATGCTTGACAAATCTACCAAACCAACTGCGATAGCAAGAATAGTTGTTGTCAAGATAGAGAGGATAATTCCCCCTTTAATTTCTTTGATAACAAAGAAAATCGTAATAGCAAGTCCTGCAAGAGCCACCAAAACAGCTGGATTATTAAAGCTGACCAATCCTGGAACTGCTGAAGAGTTTGCTGCAATCGTTGCTTGAGCTTTGTCTGCCCCTTCTCCTACAACAGTATAGTTGCCTGGATCAATCGTAAATTTCAAAAGTCCAGCATTCTTAATTCCCACGTAGGCAAGGAAAACACCGATACCAGCTGAAATAGCTGAGCGAAGAGCATTTGGAATCGATTCAATGATCATTTTACGAACATTTGTCAAGGTAATAATCAATGAGATAATTCCACAGATGAAGACCATAGCTAGGGCTTCTTGCCAAGAATAACCGAGTCCAAATACAACTGTAAAGGTAAAGAAGGCATTGAGTCCCATACCTGGTGCTTGAGCATATGGCAAGTTGGCGTAGAAGGCCATCATCAGGGTACCAGCAACTGCACCGATAATCGTTGCGAGGAATACACCCTGAGCAGGCATTCCTGTTTGCGAAAGAATTTGTGGGTTTACAAAGAGAATATAACTCATTGCAAAGAAAGTTGTTAAACCAGCGAGAACCTCTGTACGAATGTCTGTACCGTTCTCTTTTAGTTTAAATAATTTGTCCATTATCAATCTCCTTTTAATTTTTACGAACAATAATAGAATTATATCATTTATCATTCACTTTTTCAATATCTTTGTTTGATTTATTTAAGAAATTGATCCAATTTCATTTTTTGTTTGGAATCTGCTTTTCTGCCTGCTTTCTGTTATAATAGAAGACATCTTATCTGAAAAGACACTAGAAAGGTCCCTATGACGAAAAAAATTATTGCAGTTGACCTGGATGGAACCCTACTCAACTCAGACAGTCAAATTTCTGACTTTACCAAAAAAACCATTAAAAAAGTTGTTGAAAAAGGCCATCAGGTTATTATTACGACAGGTCGCCCTTACCGTATGTCAAAAGATTTTTACCGTGAACTGGGCTTAGACACTCCTATGATTAACTTCAACGGCTCCCTCACTCATTTACCAGACCAAGTTTGGAGCTTTGAAAAGTGTTTAACCGTAGACAAAAAATATCTGCTAGATATGGTTCAACGTTCAGAGGACATTCAAGCCGATTTTATCGCTGGAGAATACCGTAAAAAATTCTATATCACAAATCCCAATGAAGAAATTGCTAATCCCAAACTATTTGGGGTAGAAGCTTTCCAGCCTGAAGATCAATTTCAGCCAGAGTTAGTAACCAAGGATCCTAACTGTATTCTGTTACAGACCAGAGCCAGTGACAAATATGCCTTGGCAAAAGAAATGAACGCCTTCTACCAGCATCAACTGTCTATCAATACCTGGGGAGGTCCGCTCAATATCCTTGAATGTACCCCAAAAGGTGTCAACAAGGCCTTTGCTTTGGACTACTTGCTCAAGGTAATGAACCGCGACAAAAAGGATTTGATTGCCTTTGGAGACGAACACAATGATACCGAAATGCTCGCTTTTGCTGGGAAAGGTTATGCAATGAAAAATGCCAACCCAGAGCTACTTCCCTATGCAGATGAGCAAATTTCCTTGACCAATGACCAAGACGGGGTTGCCAAAACCCTGCAAGACTTATTCTTATAGTCCATACTGATACTCAATGAAAATCAAAGAGCAAACTAGGAAGCTAGCCGTAGGCAGTACTTGGGTACGGCAAGGCGAAGCTGACGTGGTTTGAATTTGATTTTCGAAGAGTATGACCAGCTTGCGGGCTGGTCTTTGTGTTCTTTTCACAGTCTCATCAACCAGTTAATCGATTGTTCTATTTTTTATCTCCAAAACCTTGGAAAAGGCTTTCTTTTGTGATATACTTCACATATAAATACAAGAGAGCTCGTCACACTCGACTCTGTTGACACAAAATCAATCCAGTCCTGTTGTCCCTGTTCTCGGCCAATATCAAGGAGGATAGCTATGAAAGCTGTTGTTGTAAATCCAGAAAGCACTGGTGTTGCTGTTGAAGAAAAAGTACTCCGTCCACTTGAAACTGGGGAAGCACTTGTAGAAATTGAATACTGTGGTGTTTGCCACACTGACCTCCACGTTGCCCATGGTGACTTTGGTCAAGTACCAGGACGTGTCCTAGGACACGAAGGTGTTGGTATCGTCAAAGAAATTGCCCCAGATGTGAAAAGCCTTAAAGTCGGTGACCGCGTCAGCGTTGCTTGGTTCTTTGAAGGATGTGGCACTTGCGAATACTGTACTACTGGCCGTGAAACTCTTTGCCGTACAGTGAAAAATGCTGGCTACTCAGTAGATGGTGGTATGGCTGAACAATGTATTGTAACTGCAGACTATGCTGTCAAAGTTCCTGATGGACTTGATCCAGCCCAAGCTTCTTCTATCACATGTGCTGGTGTAACAACCTATAAAGCCATTAAAGAAGCCAAAGTTGAACCAGGCCAATGGGTTGTTCTTTACGGTGCTGGTGGACTTGGTAACCTAGCTGTTCAATATGCTAAAAAAGTATTCAATGCTCATGTCATCGCAGTTGATATCAACAACGACAAACTTGCCCTTGCTAAAGAAGTCGGTGCGGATATCGTTATTAATGGCCTCGAAGTTGACGATGTACCTGGACTCATCAAGGAAAAAACTGATGGTGGAGCTCATTCAGCTGTCGTAACTGCTGTATCTAAAGTCGCCTTCAACCAGGCTGTTGACTCCGTTCGTGCTGGTGGTCGCGTAGTCGCTGTTGGTCTTCCTTCTGAAATGATGGAACTCAGCATCGTCAAAACCGTTCTAGATGGAATCCAAGTTATCGGTTCTCTTGTTGGAACTCGTAAAGACTTGGAAGAAGCCTTCCAATTCGGTGCAGAAGGTTTGGTAGTCCCAGTTGTCCAAAAACGTCCAGTCGAAGATGCCGTAGCCATTTTCGACGAAATGGAAAAAGGTCAAATTCAAGGACGTATGGTACTCGACTTCACCCACTAATCTAATAGAAACCTATTTTAAAAGTTGGAATGCGCTTCCAACTTTTTTATATTAAATTTTTAAATAAGGATTCAAAAAAGGTCCTCAAAAACTTAATATATCAACATTTTCAGATGTAATCTTTTTAATTATTTTATGATAAATAGTTGATTTTTAGATGAAAACGGTTTATACTTAAACAGTCTTAAAGTTTTCTTAAACGAAAACTAAAACAAAAAAGGAGGAATGACAATAATGAGTATCGGAATCATTATTGCGAGCCACGGCGAATTTGCTGCGGGTATTCATCAGTCAGGATCTATGATCTTTGGTGAACAAGAAAAGGTTCAAGTTGTAACCTTTATGCCAAATGAAGGTCCTGATGATCTATACGCTAAGTTTAATAACGCTGTTGCTGCATTTGACGCAGAGGATGAGGTTCTAGTTTTGGCTGACCTTTGGAGTGGATCTCCATTTAACCAAGCTAGTCGCGTGATGGGAGAAAATCCTGAACGTAAGTTTGCCATCATCACAGGACTGAACTTACCGATGTTAATTCAAGCCTACACAGAGCGCCTCATGGACGCTGCTGCAGGTGTAGAAAAAGTCGCTGCGAATATCATTAAAGAAGCCAAAGATGGCATCAAAGCTCTTCCAGAAGAGTTAAACCCAGTTGAGGAAGTAGCAAGCGCTGCAGCTGCTCCAGTTGCCCAAGCTGCTATTCCAGAAGGAACTGTCATCGGAGACGGTAAACTCAAAATCAACCTTGCCCGTCTAGACACTCGTTTACTTCACGGTCAGGTTGCAACTGCTTGGACTCCAGATTCAAAAGCAGACCGTATCATCGTTGCTTCAGATAACGTAGCTAAAGACGAATTACGTAAAGAATTGATTAAACAAGCAGCTCCAGGTAAAGTGAAAGCAAACGTTGTTCCTATCCAAAAACTAATCGACGTTGCAAAAGACCCTCGCTTCGGAGAAACACATGCCCTTATCTTGTTTGAAACACCTCAAGATGCCCTTCGTGCTATCGAAGGTGGCGTGCCAATCAAAACTCTTAATGTTGGATCAATGGCTCACTCAACTGGTAAAACAATGGTTAACAACGTTTTGTCTATGGATAAAGAAGACGTTGCTACATTTGAAAAAATGCGTGACCTTGGTGTTGAATTTGATGTACGTAAAGTACCAAACGACACGAAAAAAGATTTGTTTGACTTGATCAACAAAGCAAACGTGCAATAATCGATTTTATGAAAGGATTTTAAAGATGTCTATTATTTCTATGGTTTTAGTAGTCGTTGTAGCCTTCCTAGCAGGTCTTGAAGGTATCCTCGACCAGTTCCAATTCCATCAACCAATCGTAGCTTGTACCCTTATCGGTCTTGTTACTGGTAACCTTGAAGCAGGGATTATCCTTGGTGGTTCTCTTCAAATGATCGCCCTTGGTTGGGCTAACATCGGAGCTGCCGTAGCTCCTGACGCTGCTCTTGCTTCTGTTGCTGCTGCCATTATCATGGTTCTTGGTGGCGACTTTACTAAGACAGGTATCGGTGTTGCCCAAGCGGTTGCTATCCCTCTTGCAGTTGCTGGTCTATTCTTGACTATGATTGTCCGTACACTCTCTGTCGGATTGGTTCACACTGCTGATGCTTCTGCTAAAAAAGGTGACTTCAAAGCAGTTGAACGTGCTCACTTTGTCGCACTTCTTCTTCAAGGTCTTCGTATTGCAGTCCCAGCAGCACTCCTTCTAATGGTACCAACTGAAACAGTACAAAGCATTCTAAATGCTATGCCTGATTGGCTCAAAGATGGTATGGCTATCGGTGGTGGTATGGTCGTTGCCGTTGGTTACGCTATGGTTATCAACATGATGGCAACTCGTGAAGTATGGCCATTCTTCGCTATCGGTTTCGTGCTTGCTGCCGTGTCAGATATTACTCTAATCGGATTTGGTGCTATCGGTGTTGCTATCGCTCTTATCTACCTTCACCTTTCTAAAACTGGTGGAAATGGTGGCGGAGGAGCCGCAACTTCTAACGACCCAATCGGCGATATCCTAGAAGACTACTAAGATAAGAAAGGACTGAAAACATCATGACTGAAAAACTTCAATTAACTAAATCAGATCGTAAAAAAGTTTGGTGGCGTTCAACTTTCTTACAAGGTTCTTGGAACTATGAACGTATGCAAAACTTGGGTTGGGCTTACTCATTAATTCCAGCTCTTAAAAAACTCTACACTAAAAAAGAAGATCAAATCGCTGCTCTTGAACGCCATCTTGAGTTCTTCAACACTCACCCATACGTAGCCGCTCCAATCATGGGGGTTACTCTTGCACTTGAAGAAGAACGTGCTAACGGTGTTGAAATTGATGACGCTGCTATCCAAGGGGTTAAAATCGGTATGATGGGACCTCTTGCTGGTATCGGTGACCCAGTATTCTGGTTTACAGTACGCCCAATCCTTGGATCACTCGGTGCTTCACTTGCCCTTACTGGTAATATCTTAGGTCCAATCCTCTTCTTCGTTCTTTGGAACTTGATTCGTATGTCATTCTTGTGGTATACACAAGAGATTGGATACAAGGCTGGATCAGAAATCACTAAAGATATGTCTGGCGGTATCCTTCAAGACATCACTAAAGGAGCTTCTATCCTTGGTATGTTCATTCTTGCTGTCCTTGTTCAACGTTGGGTAAATATTAAATTTGCTTTCGATGTTGCCAAAGTTCAACTAGATGAAAAGGCTTATATCCATTGGGATAAATTGCCAGAAGGATCTAAAGGTATCCAAGAAGCATTCGCACAAGTAGGACAAGGATTGTCTCAAACACCTGAAAAAGTTACTACTTTCCAACAAAACTTGGATATGTTGATCCCTGGACTATCAGGACTACTCCTTACTCTCCTTTGCATGTACTTGCTTAAGAAAAAAGTATCTCCAATCACTATTATCCTTGCACTCTTCGCAGTGGGTATTGTGGCACATGTTCTTCACATCATGTAATCAAGCAACTTAAAAGGAATCAGGTTCTAAAATCTGATTCCTTTTTTCTATACTTTTATTCGGCCAAGGCACCCATTGGATCCCATGGTGCGAGTACAATTGGTTCTGCTTCATAGGCAGCTTGTTCTTCTGCTGTTAGCAATTCTTTGCGAACAACGATTTGATATGTGTATTCGTCCATCCAAGCGTCTGAGGCAACAAAGTAACCATCGGTACCAACCTTGTCTCCCCATGAGTTTTCAACCTTCCACTTGGTTGATTTGCCATTTTCATCCAAATCAACACCTGTCAAGACCATAGCGTGGGTCATCAAGCTTTCGCTGTAGTCCAAACGTCCAGCCTTGTCTTGAGTGAGTTTAATGTCCATGCTTGATTCAAAGTCATAAACATCAGTCGCAAGGATTCCAGCTTTGCGGTTGCTGAGCTGGCCGACATCAGAACCAAACCAAACAGTTTCTCCTGTTTTCATTTGAGCAATCGCCAATTCTTTCAAGCGCTCCATCGGTACGTTGATGTAACGAACCGCACGGCTACCAACCACATTTCCTAACATCTCAACTGTGTAAGATTGGCCGTAAGGCTTGTCAGCGGTTGGAGCATTGATAACAGAAACATAGTCTTCTAGAGGAAGATTGACATATTTCTTGTAAAATTCTTGTGGCGTGATACCCTTTTCGCTTTGGTAGTTGTTATCCTTATCGCGATAAGCAAAGTCAAATTTACGTGGTGGAAGTCCTAAAGACATAGCAAGGAAGTTAAAAATCTCTTGCAAAAGGTCTTCTTTCTTAGCTTGGACAGTCGCTTGGTCTGCACCAGAAGCAAGCAAGTCACGCAAAATTTGAGCATCTTGACGAAGCAATTTATTAAGGATTGCATTTAGCTCACGGCTACTGCTAGATGAAACTGACTCAGGATAAACAGACTTAGGAACGACACCATATTTCTCAAAAAGAGAGACCACCATATCCCACTGTCCACCGTCTTGTTGAGGTGTTTGAAGTAGGAATTTAACCTTACGGCTTGTCAAGTCTTGGTCTGCAGTCGCAATCACTTGCTCCAAGAACCAGTTGGATTTCTCATACTTGTCCCAGAAGAATGTATGAGCCTGTGACAACTCAAAATTCTCCAGTTTGTATTGTGAGATGAGCTTGTGGCGGAAGGTGTTGAGAGCCGCAAACATCCAGCAACGACCAGACGCTTTCTGGTTGGTTACCTTGTCCTTGGTCAAATCCAATGAGAAAACAGGTGTATTATCTACATGGCTTTGGCGACGTTCTAGGGCTGCAAAAATTCCGTTGTGGCTAGCAGCATTTTCAATCGCTTGGTATTTTACATTTGCTTCATAGTTGGCAAATAGTTTATTAGTAAATGATTCTTGAATCGCGTTCATAGATTCCTCCTTTTATTCTACAGTCTATTATAACTCTTTTCACAAAGTAAGCAACTGAAAAACATAAAAGACAGGGATATTCTCCCTACCTTTTTACTAAAATACATTGACTTAATCAACACTAGCAAGGAGAGCTTCTAGCTCTTCCTTGGTCAAGCGACGCCATTCCCCTCTTTGTAAGTTCTCATCTAAAATCAGAGTTCCCATAGTCAAACGCTGTAGGTCTACTACTTCCTTGCCACAATAGGCCACCATTCGTTTGACCTGATGGAACTTCCCTTCTGCAATGGTCACACGAATTTTGCTTTGATTCTTTTCTGTATCTATGGAAATAAGCTCCAGTCTAGCAGGCTGACAGGTAAAGTCTTTGAGCGGAATACCCTTAGTAAATGTCTCCACATCTTCTTGGGTCATGATTCCCTTGACTTGTGCCTGATACGTCTTGTCCACATGACGCTTGGGCGAAAGAAGAGCATGGGCCAGCTGACCATCATTGGTCAGGAGCAGGAGTCCATGCGTATCAATATCCAAGCGCCCTACTGGAAAAACTTCCTTAGTACGAGCTAAGTCATCCAGCAAGTCCAACACGGTTCTGTGCTTGGGATCCTCAGTCGCTGAAATAACTCCTTGAGGCTTGTTCATCATGTAGTAGACAAACTCTTCATACTCCAACACTTGCCCATCAAAGCGAATCTCATCTATTTTTTCATCAATCTGCAATTTAGCTGATTTTTCTTTTTTACCATTTACAGTCACGCGCCCAGCCTTGAGCATGTTTTTGACCTCAGTCCGACTCCCCACAGCGCAGGCAACTAAAAATTTATCTAATCTCATAGAACTATTATATCACACTCAAAAGGAGGCTGGTACAATGACCAACCTCCTTTTCGTTTCAGATTTAGGAAATTAACTTCCTCGTCTCCAAAAAATAGCTAAAACAATCATGGCACCTAAAATTGCTGGGATAATAGCTGTTCCTGATAAAACTGGCCCCCAAGTTCCAAAGAGCAAGTGACCCAGAAAGGCACCAATCCAACCGAGAAACATTTTTCCAAAGCAACCCATACGTTCTCCACGATTGGTCAAAGCACCTGCCAAGAATCCCACTAGGAGACCAACAAACATACTTCCTATCATCTCGGCTCCTTAATTTGCCCAATCTCCGTTACGGAAGAGTGGTACACGTGTCCCATCCTCACGGATACCATCGATATCCATTTGACTAGACCCAATCATAAAGTCCACGTGAACATCTGAACGGTTAAGCCCTGCAGCTTCAAGTTCCTCTTCGCTCATCTCTGCTCCACCAACGACGCTAGTCGCATAGGCTGCACCGATAGCCAAGTGGTTTGAAGCATTCTCATCGAAAAGGGTGTTAAAGAAGGTAATGCCTGACTGAGAAATTGGGCTTGGATCTGGTACCAAGGCACATTCACCCAAGGCACGCGCACCCGCATTTTCAAAGACGAGATCCTTCATGACCTGATCACCCTTCTCAGCTGAAATATCCACGATTTGTCCATCCTTGAAGGTTACTTTAATTCCCTCGATGATATTTCCATTATAGCTAAGCGGTTTTGTAGAAGTGACATAACCATCTGCACGACGGAAGTCAGGCGCTGTGAAGACTTCCTCTGTCGGCATATTTGGCAAGAATCCTTCGCCCTGTGCATTGATAGCACCAGCTGATTCCCAAACGTGGTTCTTCGGCAAACCAAGGGTCAAATCGGTCCCTGGCGCTGTGTAGTGAAGGGCTGAAAATTGCTCTTTATTAAGCATATCGGCCTTGCTCTTGAGGATAGCTGCATGCTCTTCCCAAGCCTTAACAGGATCTGCTTCGTAGACACGGCAAGTTTTGAAGATTTGGTCCCAAAGGAGATCAACTGCTTCTTCATCACTCGCAGCATTTGGAAAGACTTTCTTAGCCCATTCAAGTCCAGCAGCAGCTGCTACCGTCCAGCTAACCTTGTTGGATTGAGTTGCGATACGCATTGGCTTCATGGCAAGTCCCATAGCTTTAGCAGAAGCTGATAGCTTGTCAGCATCCACACCGTTCAAGGCACCTGGATCAGATGAACGAACTCCAAGACGGCTAGCTTTGTTCTCCAAAAGATAGTTCATCTCAGCAATCTTGTATTCTGGCACATTGTCCAGACGCTCCATCGGTGCATGGAGGAATTTCTCACGGTTGATGACATCATCTGTCCACTGAACGATAACCTCATGCGCACCCAAAGCATAAGCTTCTTTCACAATCAAATGCGCCAACTCGCGTTGCTCCACATCAATAGAAAGAGCCAAAGTGTGACCAGGTTGCACATTAATTCCGTTCGCAACCAATAATTTCGCATATTTTTCTAGATTTTCTTTAAAATTTGGTAAAACCATGTTGTTTTCTCTTTTCTATATTTTTTAGTTTTTATTCAAAGCAGAGAGTAGCCCTGCTAGTGCAATAGCACCTGACAATAGTGCTGTTGATAGAAGAATTGTTTGATCAGCAAGTTCTAATTGATATTCAAATACCTTCTCAGCAGGTTTATCTTCCGCGAATATTCTTAGTTTCATGAAATATCCTCCCTTACTAGTATATCACATATGATATAAATTTAAAAACAAGCCTAATAAAGCTTGTTTTAATTAACTAAAACAAAAGTCGTGTACATATCTTTCCACTTCTTTTTCCAAAGATTGAATCTCACCAATATCCCATCTATTGTTTTTAGAAGTTATTTCTGCCATCATCTGTAATTTCAAACTCTGACGCTTAAAGATATCTTCTCTCTTCCATTGTGCTAGTTTAGACTCCGGATACGAATTACCGAACTTAGAATTCTGACTATCGGTAATGATACAAAGATTACCAAAGGAATGTAAAAACTCGGCAGGTAATTGGCTTTCTCCATCCTGTCCATTTGGATTCTGAGGATACCAATGCTCTATGGAGCGACGATAAGCAAATTTAAAATCTTTAAACTCAATATCGTAATCTTTCTTCAATTCTTCACGATTTTTCCATAAAACATAATCTACAAAGTTAAAAGCATAAACAGGAATTTCCCAATATTTTTTGATACTTTTATCTTCGGTAAACAATCTTTCCTCAGCATATCTCACTGCCATTTTTTCAAGAAAATCCTTAAAGAGACTAGCAAATTCTGTTTGATTTAACTCTTCAATATGGTTAAACAAGAATTGCAAGATTTCATATAACCAACGACTATCTCGATTGGCAGTAAAGGTCACAGCAAACATGGATTGAAGCATTAAAATATCATCATTGAACTTTTCAAAAGAATTTTTATCATAATAATATTGAACAAATAAATCTCCTCTAGTTTTATTATTATAATCATTCCGATAAACTTTCTGCAGAAACCAATCATTCTCTTGTCTTCTATTATTAGTCTCTTGTGACATTCGTACGATCAAATTATCAAATATAAATTTTAATTTCAATAAATTCCTAATGAATAATGTAACATCCTCTATACCTGTATTAACACTAGTTATATTTTCAAATGTTTCTAATAATTTCTTGTCATCTAGCTGTATATCAGAAGGAGATACATTACCAAATGTTATATAATAAACGAAATATAAAAATGTTTCAAAGTTTATAATCGTTCTGTATTTTTCCACTTCATTCGTATCTGATATTACTTTAACTCTTGTAGATTCTTTATTTTCTATACTAGACAATAGAGATTTCTTATTAGTTGACTGAACTTCTATTTGACTTAAGGACTTATCAATATTTAAAAGAAAGCTATTCTGATAATTATTTCCTTTAATCCAATTCAAAGGAAAGATTTTTTCTCTTTCTCCATCATGATGCTTTTTCTTTGCTTTTTTTGTAAATGCGTTGATGACCGGCTTATCAAATTCTGCACAGGCATCCCAAATTCTCGCAAATTTTTGTGCCATTTCTTGATCTGTACCGAACTTAGACATCATTTGTGCCTTGAGAATCTCATGAGACTCTAGTTGTTCGCCTCGAGAGTTGAAACGTTCGAAATAAAGATTCAAATCTAAATCTTCAGGAAGTATACTCCGAAAAATGATGACATAATCAAAAAGATAATCAACGAAAGACTGAGGATCAAGACGGCGCTCCTCTAGCACTTTTTTCAATGCATCTTTAGCATGTCCGTAACCTCTAGTCAGCTCATTTTCATCGCCCTCTACAATTTTTTTCTTGGCAAATAAATCTTGAATATTCTCGTTTGATTTCTTTCTAGCTGGGAAGGTAAGCTTGACAGCTTTCAATCTATCAAAACCAAACTCATTCTTTAAAGCTAAGGCAATCAAATTAAGGGCGGTTGTTCGTTGTTGCCCATCTATGATTTTGAAAAGGTCATTCTCTTTATTAACGACTAATGTTCCAATATAGTAATTGTCTCTATTTTCTTGAAAAGCATCTGCTACGTCATTCAGTAACTGCTCAATTTCATCATAAGTCCAAGCAAAATTTCTCTGATAAAGAGGGATAGCATAGGTATCTTCATTTAACAAACGATTAACTGATAAGCTTATCTGTGTTTCTACCATTTATCTTTTTCCTCTTCTATAATCTTGTCCACAGTATAATTTTCAAATAGCTCTCTATCTATTTTGACCATAAAATCATTCGGAGTGACCGCATGGGATAAAAGTTGAAATAGCTTTTGAGCCTCTTTTTGTCTAAAACTTCCACCAGCGGCGTATTTCCCTACCGTTGCATCATATATAGCTTTAGACTTAACTCGAGGGTAATAAGACCAAATAAACAAGGTCTCTACTATCTCCTTTGATAGCTCATCTTTTCCAAATCTCTCTGCAAAAAGTGAACAAATATTTAAGAATATATTGTGACACTTGAGGTAGCGTCCTTTTGAGCTATTGTAAATGTTTGACATACCTTCTGGGTAAGCTAGATTTTTTTCTTCCCCTTCAGGTTCATCAGAAAATCCTAACTCTTCATTTAAAAAATCTTTATGTTCTTTAATAGTTTCATAAGCAGATTCAATATACTCAAAAAATTTACTTCCATCAATGATTGGCATAGTAATGGACATGGGGAGATTTTCAATATGACGATACAATTCTAGATATGGAAAGTTCTGATTCAAATCAACGCCTTTAAAATCGTCAATAAAATCCTCTGTAAAACGGAGATAAGATCCATAACGCTTGTTTGTTAATCCTGTCTCTCCTCGCGACCAACGTCTCATACGGAAAAGATGTTTATCAAATAACTCCTTGAGACTTAAATCTTTATCTTCTACAAATTGCTCCCATTTTTCAACAATTTTTTCATCTTCTGAATCTTGCTTGCGAAGATGATAGGCTTTAAGCAAATCATGAGGTTCTAAAGATTTCCCACGATTATTCTGAGAATCAAATAGCTGAAAGGCCTCTGATAATCGTTCCTGTGGCATAGTAATCACGGAGACAGAACAATTTTCCAATAAAAAATTGCAAATATCTTTTGCCTGATTTTCGCCAACCAATTGAGTCAAATTTTCCCACTCATTATAATTTTCACTCGCATGATAGCAAGATAGCTCCCCAAATACAGCAGCACTCAGCAGTTGCTTAGCACCCTTATAATTCTCTAAATCATCTAATAAATGAAGAAACAAGGAAATTGAAATTAGCCGTTGCTGTCCATCGACAATATCATATCCATCATTTTCATGTAAGATAACGGAACCAATCTGATATTCCTTTTTCCCCATAGCATCTCGTAAATCATAAAAAAGATTACGGATATGTTTTCTGTTCCATTTATATGGCCTTTGATAAGAAGGAATCCGCAAACCCTCTTCTTTCAATAGTTCTCCAACCTTTTTAGAAGTAAATTGAATAGTCATTTTATCCTCATCTATTATATTTATCTAGCATTTCTTGAACTATTTGCTTCATATCCTCTACTAAAATCCGAGGAGACAAAACAGTAACTGCTTCCCCTTGTCCCAGCAACCAGCGTTTAAGACCCGGTGTATGCTGACTTTCAAACTGAAAATGAGTCCAGTCGCCATTTTTCCCAACTATTTTTGCATTTGGAAATTGATCCATCACAATCGTCGGATCGTACAAGTACTCGATTTCAATACTGATTTTCTTCCCGATAAAAGCATCCATTCTCTCGTTACGAATATCACCATCTCTAAATTTATCTCGATAAGAAATAGAGGGTTTCTCTATACCACTAAGAGACCATGACTGGATACGATCTACTCTTAAAGTAATATAAGTAGCATGTTTCAACTGGTAAACAACCAGATAGAAATAATGACTATCATAGTAAAGAGAGACTGGTAAAACAGTCTGCCTCTTAGAAGATTCAGAATAAGGTTTTTGATAGATAATGTCTAGAACCTGTTCATGCAAAATAGCTTCTGATAAATTCCAAATTTTCTCTATTCTATTTTGTTGATCCGTTAAGGGAGCATAGTTAAGCTTTTCGCTGCCAATGATCTGCTCAATTTCTTTCTGATCAGCACGGGGAACCAAAACCTGTAAATTATTTAGTAAACTAGCAATTTCTGACCGATTCAGTGCTCGATTTTCCAATAAAATCTTTGAAATAACGAGTATATCCTTTTTATTAAAAACTGCCTTACTTGCTAAACAATACTTATTCGTCTTACGGTTATAAAGCAAATCTCCACTATAACTGGTGTTACTAGATAAAATATCACGGAGTAGCGAAAAATCTCTCTGTATAGTCTTTTCACTAACCTCAAATTCCTGAGCCAATTGCTTTTTTTCAAATGAAGTACCTAACTGTAAACGTAAAAAAATCGTTAGTAGTCTCTCTTGATCATTCATTTTCAGTCCTTCTACATATTATTCAAACAATACTATTTCCAGTACATTATTATCACTTCTATAGTCTAACTAGCACTTTATATTCAAAACGATTAAAGCAAAATAAACTAGCCCTTAGATGATTTCAACTGTACCACTATGCCAGATTCGAAGAACTCAACTACGGATTCAGCCATATTTTTTAAGTCTTCGGGTAAGCAGTCTGAATATACAATGAAGAGTCTACCTCTTTTCTTATTCTCTTTGAATTGCTGCATCCAGTATTCCTGTACCCTTTGATCAGCCTCTCCCAAAAGTTGAACTCCCTCCAGAAAAATCAAGTCATACTCTGTATGCTCCATTTGCAGTTTTATCCATTGACTATGTTTAGAAAAAATCAAATTATCTCTCACTCGATAATATCCAAGTGATGCTATTGGAGTAGCAGGTTTTATTTTAGTTAACGTATAAAACAAATGCCATCTGTCAGTCTCTGAAATACCGCAAATGTAAATACATTGAGAATCTTCTTTTAAGTCTATTTGTGGGAATCCAATCCAATCACTCCCATCATCTTTCAAGCCTTTTTCAAAATTGTAAATTTGCTCTTCAATTGACACATTAGAATTTAAAATTCCTTGATCCACCATATTATATTCTCTTTTCTATTATTTTTAAGAGAATTATAACAAATCAAGTGGACATGTTTTATCCACTTGATCAAAATAAGCAATTTTTTAAAACAACTCATCAAACAAACTCAACTGGTTATCCTCTGGCATATTGCCCAGAATCCCCATTTCATCCATCTTTTCAACCAATGTTGATGAGAGTCCACCACGTTTGCGTAGTTCTGTTTTAGAGAGGAATTCTCCCTCTTCACGCGCTCGTACCAGTTGTTTGGCAACGTTCTCTCCCAGACCATCCATAGCGACAAATGGTGGAATCAGTGTATCTCCGTCAATGATGAATTCAGTCGCATCACTACGGTAAAGGTCTAACTTCCCAAACTTGAAACCACGCTCCCACATCTCATTGACAATCTCAAGTGTTGTATAGAGATCGATTTCCACATTAGAAGCTTCATTGTTCTTCCGCTTTTCAGAGATTTCTTCCATTCTACGCTTGATGGCATCCAAGCCCGCACCCATGGTCTTGATATCAAAAGCCTTAGCACGGATTGAGAAGTAAGCACAATAATAATAAATCGGATGGTGAACCTTGAAGTAAGCTACACGCAAGGCCATCATAACGTAGGCTGCCGCATGGGCTTTAGGGAACATGTACTTAATTTTCCCACAAGACTCGATATACCACTCTGGCACCTTATTAGCCTTCATAGCTTCGATATAGCCATTCCGCTCCTCTTCGGAAATCTTGAGCCACAAGCCCTTACGTACCCGTTCCATGATGGTAAAGGCCATCTTAGGTTCGAGACCAGCATGCATGAGATAAACCATGATGTCGTCCCGACAACCGATAACGGTTGATAGGTCAGCAATCCCTTGCTTAATCAAATCTTGGGCATTGCCCAGCCAAACGTCGGTACCGTGGGACAGACCTGAGAGCTGAAGTAACTCCGCAAAAGTCGTCGGATGCGTCTCATCTACCATCCCACGTACAAAGTTGGTCCCAAACTCTGGAATCCCCAGCATGCCTGTCGGAGTTCCGATTTGTTCAGGAGTCACACCTAGCACATCAGTCCCAGAAAAGAGGGCCATCACGCCTTCGTCATCCATAGGGATTTCATTAGGATCAATACCAGACAAGTCCTGAAGTTTTCGAATCATGGTCGGATCATCATGTCCCAGTACATCGAGTTTGAGGACGTTCTCGTCGATATCATGGAAGTTAAAGTGAGTGGTCTGCCATTCAGCTGTCACGTCATCTGCTGGATATTGGACAGGCGTAAAGTCGTAGACATCCATGTAGTTAGGAATAACAACGATCCCCCCCGGGTGTTGTCCTGTTGTCCGCTTGACACCAGCCGCACCTTGAGCGAGGCGTTCCACCTCTGCATCACGATAAAACTTGCCATAATCTCGCTCATAGCCCTTGACAAAACCATAGGCAGTCTTGGCAGCCACCGTACCAACCGTTCCTGCACGGAAGGCATATTCTTCACCAAAGATATCACGCACATCCAAGTGAGCACTAGGCTGATCTTCTCCCGAGAAGTTCAAGTCAATATCGGGAACCTTGTCCCCATCAAAACCAAGGAAGGTCTCGAAAGGAATATCCTGTCCGTTTTTACTGAGTTTATGACCACATTTAGGACAGTCCTTATTGGGCATATCAAAACCTGAACCGTAAGATCCATCGGTGATAAACTCACTGTACTGACACTGACCACAGACATAGTGAGGAGAGAGAGGATTGACCTCTGTAATCCCAATCATGGTCGCAACAAAACTAGATCCGACAGATCCACGAGAACCAACCAAGTAACCCCGTTCATTAGAACGTTGCACCAACATCTGGGAAGCCAGATAAATCACAGCAAATCCATTCCCCAGAATGGAAGTCAATTCTTTTTCAATCCGCAAATCAACAATATCTGGCAGCGGATTTCCATAAATCTCAAAAGCTTTCTTATAGGTCAACTCAGCAACTGTTTCTTCAGCCTTGTCAATGAAAGGCGTATACAAGTCACCCTTAACTACCTCAACAGGTTCAAAGATATCTGCCAAGGCATTGGTGTTTTCAATAACCAATTTCCGAGCTAATTCCTCTCCCAAGAAGGCAAATTCATCCAACATCTCATTGGTTGTTCGAAAATGAGCCTTCGGAAGAGGAGCTGGTTGGGCATGTTCCCCATGACCGATAGTTCGGTTAACCATAGCTCCCTGTCCCAAACTACGGACAATAATTTCACGGTAAATTTCTTCTTCTGGTTCGATATAGTGGACATTTCCCGTAGCCAAAACGGGCTTACCAAGGCGTTCTCCAACCTCTATCAAACTTTTGATAATGGTCTGGAGTTCTTCCATATCCTTAGCCTGCTCCTTGGCAATCAAGGGAGCATAGATAGCTGGTGGCATGACCTCGATAAAGTCATAATACTTGGCCACCTCAACCGCCGCATCCACGCCCTGGGAAACGACTGCATCAAAAACTTCACCTTCTGCACAGGCTGAGCCTAAAATCAAGCCCTCCCGATGGGCATCTAGAACCGTTCTCGGAATTCGTGGCACCCCTTCAAAGTATTTGGTATTGGACAAAGAAACCAACTTAAAGATATTTTTTAGACCTACCTGATTCTTGACATAAATGGTCGCATGCTTGATTCGAGCTTTTTTATAAGAATCTGGACTAACCAAATCAATATTGAGTCTAGCTAAATCCGTCACACCATGTTTTTCTGCTACCTCTTTGATAAAGATGAAAAGCAGACGACCAGTAGCTTCCGCATCGTAATTGGCCATGTGGTGATGTTCCAAAGCCACACCAAAACGCTTGGTCAAAGGCCCCAAACCATGACGTTTATACTCAGGATAGAGATTTCTAGCAAACTCCAGCGTATCAATAACTGGCTGACTAATCTTTGGCAGACCATGACGTTCATAGTTGGCATTCATAAAGCCAACGTCAAAGGTGGCATTGTGGGCGACTAGGACCGTATCCTTACAAAATTCTTGGAATTCTTGCAAAACTTGTTCCAGTGGCTTGGCATTTTTGACATGATCATCTGTAATTCCAGTCAACTCAGTAGTAAAAGCTGACAAGGGATGCCCAGGATTGATAAATTCATCAAATTCAGCAATGACATTCCCCTTGTACATCTTAGAAGCTGCAACCTGAATCAAGTCATTATAGATAGCTGAAAGTCCTGTCGTTTCCACGTCAAAGACCACGTAGGTCGCTTCTGACAAGTCCATCTCCACTTCGTTATAGACGATAGGGACACGGTCCTCCACGATATTGGCTTCCATTCCATAGATTAGCTGGATTCCCGCTTTCTTAGCAGCCTTATAGCCGTGTGGGAAGGACTGGACATTCCCATGGTCCGTGATGGCAACCGCCTTGTGTCCCCACTTAGCAGCTGTCGCAACGATTTCTTCGACCTCTGGCAGAGCATCCATAGTCGACATGTTAGTATGAGCATGAAACTCAACTCGACGCTCTCCTTCTGGCATCAAATCCTTCCGCTCATAGTGAACAACTTCCTGCACATCCTGTACGTTCATAGTCAAATCACGTGTGAAGTTATTCATCTCCACATTCCCACGCACTCGGAGCCAAGAATTCTTCTTGATGAGATCAAACTTCTGGGCCTCTTCCTCGTTCTTAACCCACTTTTGCATAGAAAAACTTGAAGTGTAGTCAGTCATTTTAAAGTTGATCAAAACACGCCCTGTTCTGGTCACTTTTTGCTCCACATCAAAAACAACCCCTTCAAAGACCAGACGATTTTCCTCCGTCGTCACTTCGATCATAGGAGTAATCTCTGCCTTATCCAGCTTGGGTTTAGCTGCAGCTTTTTTAGCTTGAAAATCAAAGGATGGTTTCTCTTCCGCTGGAGGAGGTGCCATCTGTTCTAGTTGTTCCATAGCACGGAGCGCTTCCTCATTGGCCGCTTGAACAATCTGCTCATTTTCAGCTTGAAAGGCTTCTTCCTGCTCATGAGTCAGCATATCATTCTTCTCTACTTGACAGTTAAAAGTTGGAAATCCAAATTTTTCAAGTTGTTTCGCTAAATTAGGAAGGTGATTCTTCTTAAAGTGTTCCTTATCAATCGCCTCGGAACCTTCAATAAAGAGTTGGTTCCCCTCCGCACGAACTTGCAAATTTTGATAAAGGGACTTAAAACCTTGACTCGAACACGGACCTTCAGAAAAAGCCTCTCTATAATAGGCCTGTAAGAGCTGATTTGAAAATTCTTGAGACCGAGCCTTGATTTCGAAAACAGCTTTATTGCCTGTCTTAGAAAATTCTTCGCTCAAACCTTTCTTTAATTCTAAAAAGATTTCAATCGGTAAAATATTAGAAAATACGAAATGAAACTCCCATACCTTACTAATTTTATGAACCACAACTCGCTCAATATCGGCCTGTGCTAAAGCAGGAGCCTGTCTCATTTCAGCAGGCATCCCCAATTGATTCATCAAAATTTCAAAACTATTTGACATTCATTTTCCTCACATTATTCTCCTACTATTTTACCATATTTAGAAGTATTTTCTAAATCATGACCACCCGTCAAACGGGTGGTTTGTCCCAGGGCTATAAGCCCAAATTACCAGCCAGCGCCTAAAGACGCTGGCTTTCACTTTGTTCAAGCCTTATTGCTCTTGACTCGTCACTTGCCTCTCAAAGAGGCTTTAGTATTACTTACCACTATCCCTAAAGGGATCCTCATATTCTTTTACACTTAATTTATCTAGTGCTATATCATGCTTTTCCTGTTCTTGAATATATTTCTTAATTGTGGCTTCATTAAGCCCTACTGTACTTACATAATAACCTTCCGCCCAGAAATGTCGATTCCCAAACTTGTACTTGAGATTGGCGTGTTTGTCAAACATCATGAGTGCACTTTTTCCTTTTAAATATCCCATGAAACTCGAAACACTTATCCTTGGTGGAATACTTACTAACATGTGTACATGGTCTGGCATTAAGTGACCCTCGATAATTTCAACTCCTTTATAACTACACAAGCGATGAAATATTTCGCCTAAACCACTTCGATATTGATTATAGATAACTTTTCGTCTATACTTAGGGGTGAACACAATGTGATACTTACAGTGCCACTTTGTGTGCGATAAACTATGAGCCTTTTGTGCCATATTTTTCTCCTTTCGCTTTACAATTGGCTTGAACACCTTTATTGTATCGCGTTCGGAGTTTTTTTGGTATAACCTTCGACGCGCACCCGCATAGCGGGTGGTTTTTTTGTCTCTCACCTAACGGAGCGAGACGGACTAATAGTCACATAAGACAAAAGGAAGCCACTAAGTGACTTCCTTCTAGAGTGAGGACTGATTAGTCTTCACCTTTATTTTTCTTAATGATTTCTTCTTGTACTGACTTAGGTACATCTTCGTAGTGGTCAAATACCATCATGAATGTACCACGTCCTTGAGATGCAGAACGAAGAACTGTTGCGTAACCGAACATTTCAGCAAGTGGAACGTAAGCACGAACGATTTGGCTGTTACCATGTGCTTCCATACCATCTACACGTCCACGACGAGCAGTTACGTGACCCATAACATCACCAAGGTTTTCTTCTGGAACAGTGATTGTTACAAGCATCATTGGCTCAAGGATAGCTGGTTGTGCTGATTTAGCAGCTTCTTTAAGAGCAAGTGAAGCCGCGATCTTGAAGGCAGTTTCAGATGAGTCGACATCGTGGTATGAACCATCGTAAAGCTTAGCTTTAACGTCAACCATTGGGTAACCTGCAAGAACACCGTTAGCCATAGATTCTACCAAACCTTTTTCAACCGCTGGGATAAATTCACGAGGAACCACACCACCGACGATTGCGTTTTCGAATTCGAATCCTTTACCTTCTTCGTTTGGAGTAAATTCAATCCATACATCACCGAATTGACCTTTACCACCAGACTGACGTTTGAAGAATCCACGTGCTTGAGTAGAAGCGCGGAATGTTTCACGGTAAGATACTTGAGGAGCACCTACGTTCGCTTCAACTTTGAACTCACGACGCATACGGTCAACAAGGACGTCAAGGTGAAGCTCCCCCATACCAGAGATAACTGTTTCACCAGTTTCAACGTTTGTTTCAACGCGGAATGTTGGATCTTCTTCAGCCAATTTTTGAAGGGCAATACCCATCTTATCTTGGTCAGCTTTAGATTTTGGCTCAACCATCAATTGGATAACTGGTTCTGGAACGTTGATTGACTCAAGGATGATTTTAGCTTTTTCATCTGTCAATGAGTCACCAGTTGTAGTATCTTTCAAACCAACGGCAGCAGCGATATCACCTGAGTAAACAGTGTCGATTTCTTGACGGCTGTTGGCGTGCATTTGAAGGATACGTCCGATACGCTCACGTTTACCTTTAGAAGTGTTCAATACGTATGAACCTGATTGAAGAACACCTGAGTAAACACGGAAGAATGTCAAACGGCCTACGAATGGGTCTGTCATGATCTTGAAGGCAAGAGCTGCAAATGGCTCTTCATCAGATGCTGGACGAGTTTCTTCTGCGTCTGTATCTGGGTTAACACCTTTGATCGCTGGAATGTCAAGTGGGCTTGGAAGGTAGTCAATAACCGCATCAAGCATCAATTGAACACCTTTGTTCTTGAAGGCAGAACCACACAATACTGGGAAGAATTCAACGTTGATAGTCGCTTTACGAATACCAGCTTTCAATTCTTCGTTAGTGATTTCTTCACCTTCGAGGTATTTCATCATCAATTCTTCGTCAGTTTCAGCAACTGCTTCAATCAATTTTTCACGGTATTCTTGAGCTTGGTCAAGGTATTCAGCTGGGATATCTTCTTCAAGGATATCTGTACCAAGGTCGTTAGTATAGATTTCAGCTTTCATCTTGATCAAGTCGATGATACCACGGAAGTCATCTTCAGAACCGATTGGCAATTGGATTGGGTGTGCATTTGCTTGAAGACGATCGTGAAGTGTGCTTACAGAGTAAAGGAAGTCAGCACCGATTTTGTCCATTTTGTTAGCAAATACGATACGTGGAACTCCGTACTCAGTTGCTTGACGCCAAACTGTTTCAGTTTGAGGCTCAACACCTGATTGTGAGTCAAGAACAGTAACCGCACCATCCAATACACGAAGAGAACGTTGTACTTCGATTGTGAAGTCCACGTGTCCTGGTGTGTCGATGATGTTTACGCGGTGGTTGTTCCATTGAGCTGTTGTCGCAGCAGATGTAATAGTGATACCACGTTCTTGCTCTTGCTCCATCCAGTCCATTTGTGACGCACCTTCGTGAGTTTCACCGATTTTGTGGATTTTACCAGTGTAGTAAAGAATACGCTCAGTAGTTGTTGTTTTACCAGCATCGACGTGAGCCATGATACCGATATTACGAGTTTTTTCAAGTGAAAATTCGCGTGCCATGAGGTTTGTTTCTCCTATTTATTTTTGATTTCTATTCTATTATAACACGATTTTAATAAAAACGGATAGGCAGGACCTACCCGTTCTCAATGTTTTCATGCTATTGTTGGTTTCAACTTGTAGATTTACAAGTTGAATTGAACTCGGGCTAAAGTTAACTAGCCGATTTGAGCCGGAACGGGATGCTGTGTGAAAAAGATAAACTTCCTTGTATTCGTCGAATACTGCGTCAGTTTCCTATTTTCACCTTGCATCCTTACCGTTCCTAGCATCATGATTTTACCAACGGAAGTGTGCGAATGCACGGTTAGCTTCAGCCATGCGGTGAGTGTCTTCACGTTTCTTAACTGCTGCACCAGTGTTGTTAGCAGCATCCAAGATTTCTTTTGCAAGACGGTCTTGCATTGTGTGTTCACCGCGAAGACGAGCGATTGTTACCAACCAACGAAGTCCAAGTGTTGTACGACGTTCTGGACGAACTTCAACTGGGACTTGGTAGTTAGAACCACCAACACGACGTGCACGTACTTCAAGTACAGGCATGATGTTTTCCATAGCTGTTTCAAATACTTCAAGTGCATCGTTACCAGTAGCTTCTTTGATTTGCTCAAAAGCACCGTAAACGATTGAAGCAGCTGTACCACGTTTACCGTCAAGCATAACGCGGTTGATAAGACGAGTAACTAGTTGTGAATTGTAAAGCGGATCTGGCAATACGTCACGTTTTGGAGCTCTATTTTTACGACTCATTTCTCTTTATCCCCTTTCCTTATGCTTTTGGACGTTTAGTACCGTATTTAGAACGGCCTTGTTTACGATCGTTAACACCTGCAGTATCAAGTGCACCACGGACGATATGGTAACGTACCCCTGGAAGGTCTTTTACACGTCCACCACGAAGAAGAACCACGCTGTGCTCTTGCAAGTTGTGTCCGATACCTGGGATGTAGGCAGTAACTTCGATAAGGTTGCTCAAACGTACACGAGCGAATTTACGAAGGGCTGAGTTAGGTTTTTTAGGTGTCATTGTTCCAACACGAGTTGCAACACCACGTTTTTGTGGTGAAGAAACGTTTGTTTGAACTTTTTTATGACTGTTGTAACCAACGTTCAAAGCTGGTGATTTAGATTTTTCTACTTTTGATTTACGCGGTTTGCGAACCAATTGGTTAATTGTAGGCATCTACATTCTCCTGTGTTTTTTTATTTTTGGTGATGATACACTTGGTGACAGCTACCATCTGTGTGTACTTTTGCAACATTTGTCAGCACGTCCCTGTACACTCTTGAGAGACCAAAAGTAAAAAGTACCGTCTATTATTGTAACAAAATTTTCTATTGGTTGTCAAGATATTTTTCTTTTTTATTCTTAATTTTAGCTCTTTTGTAGTGCTCCCCCAAAAAAGAAAAAGGAGGAATCCCACCCTCCTAAAGTTAGTATTGTTCCATTCAATCCCATCAATTTTAGCACATAATGGTTTTCGAGATATGATAGTATCACAACCAACCAGATTCTTTCGCGATATTAGCTGCCTCTGTTCGATTACCAGCATCTAGTTTAGAAAGAATATTGGTGACATAGTTTCGGACGGTTCCGTTTGATAAATAAAGTTGATCTGCAATTTCTTGGTTAGACAAGCCTTGAGCAATTCCCTTTAAAACGGCGATTTCTTGCTCTGTTAATGGATTGGGATGCGTCATAACTACTTCCATCAATTCAGGCGAATACTCCTTGCGTCCTTCGAGGACAGTGTGCAAAGTTTGCATGAGGTCTGCAATGCTTCTTTCTTTCAAGACATAAGCATCCACTCCAGCCTTGACCGCACGTTCAAAATATCCGGGGCGCTTGAAGGTCGTCACCACAACTACCTTTGTTTCTAGCATTTCTGCTCGTATCCACTCCAAGACTTCGAGACCTGTCTTAACAGGCATTTCTACGTCAAGAATGGCGATATCTACGAACTCCTTTCCTAAGAGTTGAATTGCTTCTTGACCATTCTTGGCTTGTAGGACAGTCTCTACATCTGGTTGAAAGGTAAGCAACTGACACATAGCATCTCGTAACATACTTTGATCTTCTGCAACAAGTAATTTCATCTTAGTTTCTCTCCTTATAAGGTAGTCGAACTTGCACTTCCGTTGGTTGTTTCTGACTGATTACTCTTACTTCTCCTGAAAATGGAAAAACACGATCTCGGACTGTATGGAGTTCATCTCCTTTTAGAGAAGCAAAGCCACAGCCATCATCTCTCACTGTTAGAATGAGTTCTTTCTCAGTTCGTTCTAATCTCAAGTAGGTTTTCGATGCTCTGGCATGTTTGATGATATTGGTCACCAACTCAAGCAAAATCATGGAAGCCGTTGACTCCAATTCCTGAGTAAGGCTAGCAGTATCTAGTTGGTTATCCGTTTCCACCTCAATTCCAGCAATTTCTAACATCTTTTTCACAGTCTCTAGTTCGGATGTCAAAGTTCTAGTCTTAAGATTTTCCACAATGGTTCGCACTTCACGCATTGATTCTTTGCTAATTTTCTGTATTTCTCTTAATTCCTTTTCCACTTGTGGATAAGCCTGCATTTGAAATAACTGCAAGGCTAGATCTGTCTTGACACTAAGCATGGCAAATGTATGCCCCAGACTATCATGTAAATCTTGACCGATACGACTGCGTTCATTTTCAGCAAGCAATAGATTTATCTGGGCATTTTGCTTAGCCTGCGCTTCTTTCAAATCCTCCACAATCCGAATCCGAACCAATCCAAAAGTCATTAAATCGACAAAAGTAAGAATTACAAGTAGATAGAATAGAAACTCAACTTCGATTCTCTGAAAAATCAACAGTTGGCCCACAACAAGGACTTGAGCAAGAAGAAAAGTCCAGACATGTAAAGACTTTAAACTACGTACGCCAAAATGATAACTTAAGAGGTTAGAAAGGAAAAAGAAGAACCAGATATAATTAACAGCAACAAAGGCAGTATTCCCAACTACATAAGTCAGCATGAGACCCCAATATAGCCAAGATAGGCGCTGGCTCTTAGTTGTTAAAACACCCAAATACGCCACTACAAATAGAATATCAATCAATAAATGCCAGACAGAAAGCCACCCAGTCACTACAGGAAGGATGGGGAAAATCATAAAAATTAAACTGGCCCAAAACATATAGTGTATGCTTTTCAGTCTTTCAAGCATTAAGCATTCTCCTTATGACCTTGAAGGTAAATGGTCAAACCAAACAAAACTGCTGAAAAAATAAGTAGATAAACTGTGGCTGACAGATTGATGCTACCCTCGTTTAAGAAGGTCTTGAGCAACTCCATCAACTGATAAGTTGGTAGACACTTCCCGATTGCTTGCATCCAGTCTGGAAATAAAGAGATGGGCATCCAGAGTCCGCCTAAAACAGCCAAGCCTAGATAGAGAAGATTGCCCACGACAGACATCAGCTGACTAGAAGGCAAGAGTGTCAAGGTCAAGCCAAGCGCTACAAAAGCTACACTTCCTACTATCAGCAAGAGCGCAGCCCCAATCCAGCTTCCTAAAGGCATATCCACACCTCTGACCAAGTGCCCAACTGAGAAAACAACCAGGATTGAGACCAGATAATCAACCATCATACTTGTTATCTTTGATAGATAATATTCTACCATATTTACCGGAGTATGGCGCAATGTTTTCTGCCAGTTGTTGATCTTATCTGTATGTAAAACAGCTGGGAATGAAAACATAGCTGTCGACATCATGGAAAAGGCTGTCATGGAGATGAGGTAATCACGCATAAAATTAGCTGGTCCACCTGGTGTGTCCTGGTACATGCCTGAAAAGAATAAATAGAAGGCTGTCGGCATACCTACTGATAATAAATAATAGACTAATTGTCGTTTGGTCAATAGAAATTCTATCTTGTTTAGTGCGATCCATCGTTTCATCTTAGTCATCTCCCTTTTGTGTTTCTTCAAAGATTGTATCCAACAAGCTACGATTATTGACTTCAATTTCTTGAATCCTACATCCTGCTTGCACTAACAGTTGCCAAAAAGCATCCGCTTCACGTGTAACTACTTGCAAAGCGTCTTGTTTTTGTGACCAGTTTTCAACCAAGTTAGACTGCTCAATGACTTCCTTGTATGCTAGAGGAAGGATAAAGTGCTTTTCAATCTCCTCACTGCGCATGGCTAGAGGTGTTGTATCGCGAATCAACTCTCCCTTATTCAAGACCAAGATTCGGTCCGCTGTATGCTCTACCTCTTCGATATAATGGGACGAATAGAGAATGGTAACTCCCTTAGCTTTTAGCTCCTGAACAATTTCCCAAAAGCGTTGGCGGGTTGAAGTATCCATGGCAGCAGTTGGCTCATCTAAAAAAACAAGCTTTGGTCGCCCAATTAAGGTCAAGACAAAAGAGAAAAGACGCTTTTGTCCACCTGATAATTTTTCTGCGAATTGCTCTTGTTGTTGCTTATCAAACTGTAATAGTTGATCGATTTCCTGGTTACTCAAGTGATTTGGATAAATTTTTTGAAAGAAAGCAATCAACTCTTTTACCTTTAGTTTCTGAACGATGACATTTTCTTGTGGGAGGTAGGATCTTGTATAGTCTAACTGAGAGCTCGTTACCGGCAAATCTTGGATAGATACTTGCCCACTGGTGAGCAGTTTATCTCCAAGCAAACAGTCCAAGAGTGTGGTCTTCCCAGCACCATTGGGACCAATCAAGGCGACGCATTCACCTTCAGCTACCTCAAAGGAAATATCCTTCAAAATAGCCTTGCCCTTGATGATTTTATTTAAGCTTTCTACCTTAATCATGTTCATCATATTCTCCTTTCAGCCACTCCTTTCCCATCGGAAAGGCGATAAAAATCATAAATCCTAGACCCCAGGCACCACGAATAGCTTGGTGAAGGAAGGCTTGATCAAACCAACCTGTAAACATTTCTACCAGCCATACCACTAGTGATAGTCCAATAAAAAGATATAGAATCGCTTTTTTCATTTTTCAAACTCCTTTTTCACATCTGAGACTAATTTCAAACCTTCTCGGATCAACCAAGACATCATGCCAAATCCTGCAAACAAATCCCAAGGAAAATGATAGAAACCTTCATCCAATCCTGAAAACATGAGATAAGTCATGACTCCTGCTGCTACTAAACTCATTGCGACAATTACTTTATGTTTCATTTTTTTTCCTCCATTTGATACATCTAGTATAATTCTTTGAAAGTAGAATCACTAGAAGCTTCTGTCATGAGGAAATATGACAAAAGTCATAAAAGATTCTATTTAAAAGGATCAAGAAAGATTACACAACAAGACACAGAGTAGAAAAGAATCTATGGTACCTCCGTCAAAGTGATATCAAATTTAGACTATAACGTAAACTAATACGCATTTAAAATCAAAAGAGCGGAAATTTTTATCGCACAAAACACATATATTATAGGCAGAACAAAAAACACTTCAATTACTTTCTTAAAAGTTTATAAGAATTATACAATCTGTTAAATTTTAATTTATGTACCTAAACTACAGTATTCATTGAACAAATCAGGAAACAAAAAGTATACGCGATCAAAATGAATTACTGAAATTAAAAAAGAGAGAAGCAAACTGATTCTCTCTTAATGTATATAATATCTAGTTAAAAACAAAAAAGATACGCTTACGTATCTCTGTAATGAATCGGGAAGACAGGATTCGAACCTGCGACACCTTGGTCCCAAACCAAGTACTCTACCAAGCTGAGCTACTTCCCGAGTTAATAGAAAAATGCACCCTAGAGGAGTCGAACCTCTAACCGCCTGATTCGTAGTCAGGTACTCTATCCAGTTGAGCTAAGGGTGCTCATTATATTATGCCGAGGACCGGAATCGAACCGGTACGATCGTTACCAATCGCAGGATTTTAAGTCCTGTGCGTCTGCCAGTTCCGCCACCCCGGCCTCTCTAAGCGAACGACGGGATTCGAACCCGCGACCCCCACCTTGGCAAGGTGGTGTTCTACCACTGAACTACGTTCGCACTGTTTTCTTCTATCTAAAAATGCCGGCTACATGACTTGAACACGCGACCCTCTGATTACAAATCAGATGCTCTACCAACTGAGCTAAGCCGGCTCATTTATTATATCTTAATGCGGGTTAAGGGACTTGAACCCCCACGCCGTTAAGCGCCAGATCCTAAATCTGGTGCGTCTGCCAATTCCGCCAAACCCGCATATATGACCCGTACTGGGCTCGAACCAGTGACCCATTGATTAAAAGTCAATTGCTCTACCAACTGAGCTAACGAGTCTAAAATAACTTCCGTTATTTCAAACGGTCCCGACGGGAATCGAACCCGCGATCTTCGCCGTGACAGGGCGACGTGATAACCGCTACACTACGGGACCTATGGGAGTTAACGGGATCGAACCGCTGACCCTCTGCTTGTAAGGCAGATGCTCTCCCAGCTGAGCTAAACTCCCTAAAGCTAAGCGACTTCCATATCTCACAGGGGGCAACCCCCAACTACTTCCGGCGTTCTAGGGCTTAACTTCTGTGTTCGGCATGGGTACAGGTGTAT